>JADLFL010000001.1 GCA_020845575.1 Acidobacteriota bacterium
CATGGCTTACCCTTTCGTCACGGCCTCGTCGAGGTTGAGCAGCACGTTGGCCACCATGGTCCACGCCGCGCGATCCACGTGATCGGCGGTGACGGCGGTACCTGTCCCGAGCGCGAGTGCCTTTGCGGCCTCTGAGGGGGACGCGGCGTATCGCTCGCGCGCCTGCGCATGGAATGCGCGCAGCCGTGTCAGTTCCGCGGCAGACGGGACGCGGCTCGTGACGAGACGGAAGCCGAGCGTGAGCCTGGCGTCGACCGACGCGGGGGCTTCGGTGCGCAGGCGCTGCGCGAACGCGCGTGCCAGCTCGAAGAAGCCCTCGTCGTTGAGCGTGGCGAGCGCCTGCAGCGGCGTGTTGCTGCGCACGCGCCGCACCGTGCAGAGTTCGCGGCTCGTCGCGTCGAACGTGGTGAACATCGGGTACGGCGACGTACGGCGCAGGAACGTGTAGAGGCTCCGACGGTAGCGATCCTCGCCCGTGCTCTCGATCCACTTCGAGTTGTCGTACGGGTTGTTCCAGATGTTGGGCGGCTGCGACGGGAACACGCTCGGCCCGCCGAGCTTCGGACTCAGGGCGCCGCTGGCAGCCAGCGCCACGTCGCGCACCATCTCGGCTTCCATGCGGAAGCGCGGTCCGCGCGCAATCAGCCGGTTGTACGGATCGCGCGCCTGCAGCGCGTCGGATACGTCCGACTGCTGTCTGTACGCGGACGAAAGCACCAGCGTGCGGACCAGCGTCTTGACGCTCCATCCCCGCTCCATGAACTCGACGGCCAGCCAGTCGAGCAGTTCGGGATGCGACGGCGGCGTGCCCATCGTGCCGAAGTCGTCGCTCGTCTCGACGAGCCCGCGTCCGTACAGCGTTTCCCAGAAGCGGTTCACCGTCACGCGCGCCGTGAGCGGGTTGTCGGCACTCACGAGCCAGCGCGCGAGGCCGAGCCTGTTGTACGGCATCGCCTCGCTCATCGGCGGCAGGAAGGATGGCGTGTTGGCGAAGACGGGCTCGCCGGGCGAGGTGAACGCGCCACGATTGCGGAATGGCGTCGACGGACGCTCGTATGACGGGCGTTCCTCCATCACGAGCGTGGTCGGCACCTGCATGTCGTCGATGGCCTTCTTCAGCCGCGCCACCTCCGCACGTTCCGCCGTGAACGCGGGCGACAGCTCGCGGAACTGCGTGGCGAGATCCCTGGCCTGGACCTCGGTACGCGTCGCCGGTGCGACGAGTGCTGCGGCGCGCGTACGCGCCGTGACGGTCACGACGTCGAGCGGTGTGGCTGCCGTGGTCGTCGAGAGACGGAAGTGCCCGAGCCCCTGGCCGAGCGTGCCGTCTTCGTGCGCGATCTCCAGCGTCACCACGGTACCGCCGGGGAACCCGATCGGCGTTGCCGGCACCAGCACGAGTTGCGACGGGACGCGCCAGCCCTCGCGCATCGCGTCGACGACCCAGGCCTTGCGCGCCCGCGCATCCGATCCTGACGCGTCAGTGACGATGTCGCGCAGATCGTCGCGCGAGATGTTGCCGTCGCCCTTCACGGCGGAGAAGGTGACAGGCACGCGGCGTTCCGGATCGGATGCCGGCGCCGCGAACGCGCGGATCGACGTGACGCGGAAATGTCCGTACGGATCGCGCCCCGGCCCCGTCTGTGGCAACGACTGTTCGAGCAGCGCCTCGATGCGCAGGCCGGTGATGCCGGTGCTCTCGGTTCGCGCAGCGACGGTGTACGTGGTCAGCGGCGGATTGGCCCCGCTCGCCGTGACGCTCGCATCATCGGCGACGCGGAGCACGACACCATTGGTGCCCGTGGCGTGACTCGGCATCAGAGGTGTCCACGCACGTGTGGCATCGCGCACCTCCGCTTCCCATCGCGCCTGATCGCGTGCGCGTTCCGGCGTGTCTTTCGCGAGGGCCTGTTCGGCCGCTTCGAGCTGCGTGTGCAGCGCGGCCCGGTCCTTCTCCTGCTCCGGCGTGGCGAGATCGATCCGGCTCTCGCTGTACTTCGTGCCTGCGCCGTGGGCTTGCACCTTGTACGCAGGGTTGGCGAAGAACGCCATCAGCCGGAAGTAGTCCTTGTGGCTGATGGGGTCGTACTTGTGGTTGTGGCACTGGGCGCACGCCACCGTGCTGCCGAGCCACACGGTGGCCGTCGTGTTCACGCGATCGATGAGGACGTCGTACAGCGCCTCGTCGGGATCGACGCCGCCCTCCTCGTTGGTCATCGCATTTCGGTGGAAGCCCGTGGCCACGCGTTGCGCGCGCGTGGCGTTGGGCAGCATGTCTCCGGCGATCTGCTCGATCGTGAAGCGATCGAACGGCATGTCGGTGTTGAACGCCTCGATCACCCAGTCGCGGTACGGCCACATCGATCGCAGCCTGTCGGCTTCGAAGCCGTTGCTGTCGGCGTAGCGCGCGACGTCGAGCCAGAGGCGCGCCCATCGTTCGCCGAAGTGCGGCGAGGCGAGCAGGCGATCGACGGCGCGTTCGTAGGCGTCGGGCCGCGTGTCGGCAAGGAACGCGTCGAGTTCGGCAATCGTCGGCGGGAGCCCCGTGAGATCGAGCGACACCCGTCGCAGCAGCGTCTCGCGCGGGGCCTCGTGCGACGGCATCAGCTTCTCGGCGTCGAGGCGCGCGAGGATGAAGCGATCGACGGGCGTGCGCACCCAGCCTTCGTTCGAGACGGCCGGCAGCGGCGCCTTCTTCGGCGCGACGTACGACCAGTGTTCCTCGACGGTTGGCGTCGGCGCGTCGCCAGCAGGGCCAGGCCACTCGGCGCCCTGATCGATCCACGTCCTGATGAGCGCGATCTGCGCGTCGCCGAGCGGGTCGGCGTCCAGCGGCATCCGGTCTTCGCCGCCCGCGCCGAGGAGTCGCTGCACCATGTAGCTCTTCGCGCTGTCGCCGGGCACCAGCAGCGGACCCGTCGCCCCACCCTTCAGCGCGAGTTCGCGTGCGTGCAGGCGCAGCTTGCCGCGGGCCTTCTGCGACCCATGGCACTCGTAGCAGTGCTCGGCGAGGATCGGCTCGATGTGCGCGGTGAAGTCGACCTTCGGCTGCGCGGAGGCGACCGCCGCTCCGGGGAGCCAGTCCTGCTGCCAGGACACCGCGACCACCGCGCCCAGGATGAGCGGGGCGGCCACCTTGCGAAGCACTCGTGGCGTGAGCATCGGATCGGAGAGATGATACTGCGCTGGAGCCCATTGCATGCGACACGTTCGTTCGGACTTCGCCCTGCTGCCGATCGTGCTGGCAGCCGCCCTCGGAGGCGCCTGCGGGTCCTCCACTGACTCGCCCCCTCCTGTTGTCCAGGCGCCGGCACCGGTCGACGCGCGCACCACGCTCTCGATGACTCGATCGCCCTTCGGGACCCTGCCAGACGGTCAAGCCGTCGAGGCCTTCATCTTCAGCAATGGCCGCGGCGTGGAGGTCACGGCCATCACCTACGGCGGCATCATCACGTCGCTGAAGGTGCCCGACCGTACAGGTACTCCGGGCGACATCGTCCTCGGCTACGACGCGCTGCAGGGCTATCTCGACCAGTCGCCCTTTCTCGGCACCATCGTCGGGCGCTACGGCAATCGGATCGCGAAGGGCCGGTTCACGCTCGATGGCCACACGTATTCGCTGCCGATCAACAACGGCGCGAATCATCTGCACGGCGGACCGCAGGGTTTCGACAAGAAGGTGTGGGCCGCGGAGCCGTTCGAGCGGGAAGACGGCGTCGGCGTGGTGTTCCGGCTCGCGAGCCCGGACGGCGACATGGGCTACCCCGGCACGCTCCAGGCCATCGTCACCTACACGCTCACGCGCGACAACGCGCTGCGCTTCGACTACGAGGCGACCACGGACAAGGCGACGCCCGTGAACCTGACGCAGCACACCTACTTCAACCTGGCGGGTGCCGGCAATGGCGACATCCTCGGGCATGAGATCGCGATCCGCGCCGATCGCTACACGCCGGTCGACAAGGGCCTGATCCCGACGGGTGAACTGGCCAGCGTGGAGGGCACGCCCTTCGACTTCCGATCGTCGACGGCGATCGGCGCACGTATCGATGCCGACCACGCGCAGATCGCCTTCGGCGGGGGCTACGACCACAACATGGTCTTCACGCGTACGGGCGATGGGCTCGAACAGGTCATCTCGGTGTACGAACCGACGACAGGCCGGACGATGAGCGTGGCGACGACGCAGCCCGGCACGCAGTTCTACACGGGTAACTTCCTCGACGGCACGATCACCGGCAAGGGCGGCAGGGTCTATGCGCGGCGTTCGGGCTTCTGCCTGGAAACCCAGCATTTCCCTGATTCGCCGAACAAACCGGCGTTCCCGTCCACCATCCTGCGTCCCGGAGAGACGTATCGCTCGAGCACGACCTACACGTTCGGGACGAAGTGAGACGGCATCTCTGTCCGCCGGATGAAATCCGGCGGCAACACCTCTCCGACGGACCATCGCCGTGCGGCTGCCGGACCTTCCCCTACCTCTCGGAAGACGCCCGCGCGCCTCGGTTGTTCTGTTGGGCGTTCCACGGCGTTGTGGAGATGGAGTTGATGAGACCGTCTCGATGCTGAACGTCATCGCCGAGTCGGGACCCGCGTCCAACGATCCGGCCCTCGTGGCGAGGATTCGTGCCGGGGATCCCGATGCCGAGGCCGAGCTGGCCCACCGGTTCGGTCCGCGCATGCGTGCGCTGTGCCTGGCACGGACGAGGCGGCCCGACCTGGCCAGCGATCTCGCGCAGGATGCGATGATCGCCCTCCTGCTGGAACTGCGGCGCGGCGGCCTGCGCGAACCGTCGGCCCTGGCCGCGTTCGCGGCGGGCATTGCCCGCAACATCGTCAGGTCCGAGCATCGGGCGTCGACGAGGCACGACGTGCGTCCGCTCGAAACGGAGGTGGTGCAGGGCTCCACCGAGGAGAGCGACGTGCGCCGGCTCGACGTCGAACGCGCCCTCGACCGCCTGCCGCCCGCCGATCAGCAGGTGCTCCGGCTCATCCTCGTCGAGGGGTGCAAGCCGGCTGACCTGGCCGTGCGGCTCGCCATCTCCCCGGAAGCGGCGCGCGCCAGGAAGCTGCGGGCGCAGCGCCGGCTGATGGAGGTGTTCGGTCCACCCCCTCCGTCACGTTCTTCTGCACCGCAGCCACATATGCTGCGATGACCCCCTGCAGCCGCTACCTGGACGAGGATGAGGTGCTCCGCTATGTCGCCGGCGACATGGACGACGGCGAGCTGAGCGTCTTCGAGGACCACCTCTTCGCCTGCGATGCATGCCTGGCGCGCGTGGAGCGCTATCAGGCCGCGCAGCAGGTGCTGGCCAGACGCGCGCCGCTCGAAGGGCCGGTCATCGTCGCCGCATCCAACGAGGTGGCGGTGCCCGTCCCCTCGCGCGGACTGCCGTGGTGGGCGCTCGGCGCCGTGGCGGCGGGCCTGGTTGTCACGGCGATCGGCGTGGCGACATGGAACCGGCCACCCGCGTCGCTGGTGGTGTCTGTCGAGCGGGTCGCGGAGCGATCGCCTGCACCCGAGCCGGCCGAGCCGACATCGCCGGCGCATGCATCGAGCTCGCATGCCCTCCAGGTGGCGGTCCTGGCGATGGTGATGCCGCCGCCCTACCTCACGCTCACTACGCGCGGGGCGTCAGACGAAGCGGCGCGCTTCGCGCAGGGCATGGAGGCCTACACGAAGGCCGACTGGACGACGGCCGCGCGGTTGCTGGGGGAGGTCGCTACGGCGGAGGCGCGGTTCTACGAAGGCATCGCGGACCTGATGCGCGGCGAAGCGGCCACCGCCGCCGCCACGCTCGAACGCGCCCGCGCGAGCGGCGTGCAGCCCTACGCCCGCGAGAGCGTCTTTTATATCGGCAAGGCCGCGCTCCAGCAGGGCGACATCCCCCACGCCCGCCAGGCCTTCGCCACCGCTCGAGACACCGGTGCCACCACCGCCCGCGACGCAACGCGGCTGATCGCTGCACTGGACGAGCTCAGCGCAGCACACTGAGAAAAGTCCGAAGTCCAAAGTCAAAAGTCCAAGGACAGCGAAAAAGCGGAAAGCATCAAGAGGAAAACCGAAAAGGAAGAGGCCGGAAAGGTGGCGACACCGACCTTGACCTTGTACCTTCCGTCCCTTGCCCCTTTTTCACTGTCTTTGGCCTTTTGACTTTGGACTTTGGACTTTTCTCAGGGTACTCCCACTGCTATGTATCCGGCCCACAGCAGCGGTGACGCCGGCAGTTTGACCGCCTGTGTGCCGACGCGCATGGTGATGGTGCCGGCTCTGAGGGCCCGGAGGGTGCGGAGTTGGGCGGTGCGGAGGGCGTCGCTCACACGTGGGGTCGTGGCACGCGCGGCGTAGAACGCGTCCATCACGCGCAGGCCGGCCACGTCTGGCATCTCCCACGTGGTGGCGACGATCGAGCGTGCGCCGGCGGCGAGGAAGCTGCGGGTGAAGCCGAGCGTGCCTTCGTCCGTCACGCGGCCCAGCGCCGTGCCGCACGCGCTCAGCACCACCGTCGCGCCATCGAGTGAGAGTGTCCGTACTTCCTCCGCCGTCAGCAACCCATCGTCGGCGTCGCCGCCCGCGCCGCGTGCGAGCAGCAGGTAGGACGGTGCGGTGGCTTCCTCGGCCACGCGCGCGTGCGTGGCCACGTGCAGCCATCCGTAGGAGGAGACGTTCTTGCGCAGCGCGGCTTCGGTGGCGGTCGCTCCCACCGACAGGGACGCACCGTCCTTGAATCGCCGCGCCACGCGCCTGGCCTCCTCACGTGCGTGGGGCAGCGGTGGTGGCAGCTGCACGCCGGCGCGGCGTGGCAGCGGCGCGGGATCGCCGAACACCAGCGCGCGTCCCGGAGACGCCGGGCCGGGACGCTGCAGCGCTTCGCGCAGCACCGCGAGCGACGGCGTGTAGTGGAGCGTGTAGCGCTCGACGAGATGGCGGCGTCGCGCGTCGAGCAGGCCGGCGAAGGGCAGGTGCAGCAGTGGACCGTGCGGCACGATCGTCAGGCGGGCGTCGGCCAGTGTGGGCAGATGCGCTTCGATCGGCGCGATCACGGCGCGATAGAGGCTTCGCCAGGCCTGCAGGTCAGGTCCACCCAGCAGTGCGGCGTTGATCGCGCCCTGCACGTTGCCCGATCCCGCCGCGACCTGCACGAGCTGACGCAGCGCGCGCTCGCCGACATCCAGGCGCCGGCCATGGACGGCGTCACGCGTGACGACCCACACGAACGTCGACGCACGGTCCACCCAGAAGACGATGAGCGTGGAGTCCAGATCGCGTGCCAAGGCCTGCATGTCGGCCACGCGTGGTGGCGCCTGCGCACCCTCGTCCGCGCGGCCGTGCTGCATCAGGTCGAGCAGCGCGCGCGCCCGGGCCTGTTCGGCCAGGTCGAGTGCCGCGCGAACGTCGCCGCGCCGCATCGCGACGTCGATCGACACGGCGAACACGCCCTGGTGCAGGTCGCCGAAGCCGCGTCGCGCGGCGTCGCCCGCGAGCACCCGTGCACGCGCGTCCTCGATCAGCCTGACGGCCTCGTCCACGTCGCGCTGCGCCACGTCCAGTTCGCCCATCGGCGCCTTCAGCATGGCGCGGGTGACGAGGTACGAGACCCTGTCGTCGAAGGTCTGCGACGGAACGGCCGCGAGCGATTCGTCGAGGCGGGCGAGCGCTTCGTCGTACCGCCCGAGTTCGCCGAGTGCCGAGGCGATCTGGCGGAGCCTCGTAGCGCGCAGGAACGGGCTCTTCTCGCGAGGCAGCACGGCCTGCAGTTCGCGCAATCCTGCATCGACGCGGCCTGCCGCGAGCAGTGATCCTCCGAGGTTGCCCTGGAGGAATACCTCGTAGCGCTCGAGCGATCGCTCGCGCGCCGTGGCCAGCGCCGACCTGTAGAGCCGTTCGGCCCTCGCGAATCGCCCCAGCCTGTCGTACGTGACAGCTTGCGCGTTGAGGCTCTGGAGCATCGAGGGGATGTCGCCGTCGGCGTCCTGTTGGCGCGCGGCGCGTTCGTAGTACTCGAGCGCGGCGAGCAGTTGCCCGTGGGCGCGCTGCACGCGACCGAGGCTCACGAGCACGCGCCCCGTACTGTTCTGCTGATCGGCACCTTCGTAGCAGGCAAGTGCGGCCTGGAGCGATTCGTGGGCCTCGACGTAGTGGGCGGTGTTGAACTGCTCGTCGCCCATGGCGTGCCACAGGCTGCACGCGACGGGGAACCTGTCGCCGGGCTCCAGCAGGCGCGTCGCGCGATCGAGCATCACGACTCGTTCGTCAGTGCCTCGGAGGGCCGCGAGGGCCTGCGAATACGCCCAGAGAACGGACTCGCGACTGACGCCTGGCAGGCGGGCCAGTTCGTCCACGGCGGTGGTGGCATCGGTGGCCGCAACGGCTGGCTCGCCGTCGAGGGCGCGGATGCGGCTGACGAGGAGCGTGCCTTCGAGTTCGCGCTGGCGGAGACCGCGCTGTTGCGCCAGGTCCTGCATCGCGGCGAGCAGCGCGCGCGCGTCGGCGAACTGCTCGGCGTCGATCGCCGTCGCCGCCGCGAGGCGCAGGGCCATGGCGGCCGTGTCGTACTCGCCCGCCGCGACGGCATCGTCACGCAGGGCGCGCGCCAGCGCGATGGCCTCGTCGGCCGACGCCGTCGTCTGGACGCGAAGCTGCTCGAGGCGCTCGGCCAGCGAGAGAGGAGACTGCGCGGAGGCGACGAGCACCGACAGGCACCACGCCAGGAACACGATCGGGGCGCGCATCGACGACTCGACTATAGCGGATGACGACGACGGGCCGGGCTTCCGCCTTCGCCCTCCGGGCTGCGGCGCGACAGGCGCCGGCCCTACCTTCGACGGGCAGCCTGGTCGGCCCTACCCATTGCGGTGGTAGGTAGGGTCGGCCCTCCGGGCCCGACCCGTCGTGGGTGACTCACGCGTTCGTGAGCTTGATGCGCGACGCGGGGAGGTCGCACACTCTCTGCATTTCGCGTGTGCATCGAGGCCTGATCTCCGGCCTCCATCTGAGGAGAGTCTGATGATGGTGTTCGTCAGAACGGCTCTTGTCGTGTGACGACCGAGACGGGCGAACCTGCGGAGCGCGTCAGCGTTCGGGCGGTGCGGCTGTTGCGCCAGGGGAGCGGCGAGATCCGCGCGGCCGGCATGTCGTCGCCCGATCAGACGGACGATCTCGGCCAGTTCACGTTCACGATCCCCGGCCGCGGCCGCGTGCAGGCCGATCTGACATTCGAGATCACGGGCCTGCGCGGCGAGCAGACGATCAGCGTTGGCAACATGCCCGACGGCTGGTGGGTCAGGGACGTGCGCGTCGGCGGGCAGTCGGCGCTCGAGGGCTACGACTTCGGCCACGGCCGCACCTTCACAGGCCTGGAGATCGTGGTCAGCACGCAGCCGACGGGCGTGGCCGGCACCGTCACCATGCCGACGGGCATCACGGCCGCCGACTGCGCCGTGATCGTCTTCCCGCAAGACGAAGCGCTCTGGGAGCACCGGACAGGACGTCAACAGGACGGGAAACGAGTCGTCAGGCCCGCGCTCGACGGAACGTTCCGCATCACGGGCCTGCGTCCGGGTACGTATTACGCGATGGCGGTCTCGGCGGCGCAGGCTGATTCCGAGGTCATCTGGGATCCTGACCAGTTGCGCGAGCTGACAGGTCGCGCACGGACGGTCGACGTCCCCGACGGCGGCCTCGCGACGCTGACACTGCCGCTCGTCGCGCGATGACCCCATGAGCCGATGCCCGCGGACTTCGCTTACTGGCGGCGTCCGGATCGCACGATGCCGCCCGGATCGGACCTCGTCTCGACATCGGCCGTAGCTGGAGGAGCGAAGAGCTCGGCGTTCGGCTCTTCTCTCCGGATATCGAAGTAACGCTGCCGGGTT
Organism: Acidobacteriota bacterium; assembly: GCA_020845575.1. NCBI lineage: Bacteria > Pseudomonadati > Acidobacteriota > Acidobacteriota bacterium. Next base: position 9,877 of record JADLFL010000001.1, read on the forward strand.
CCAGTGACGGGATCGTCGTCAACACGCACGGTGAAGAAATTCAGATCAGGAGACAGCCACGCCTGCCGGCCCGACGCGCTGATCTGCTTTCGCAGCTCGAGTCCTTCGAACGTCATCGTGTCGGCTTGCATCCCGGCACGGTTCTCCGAGATACGCGGCGGCAGCCAGCCTGTTTCAGGAAGCTCCATCGGGCGAGACTGCCACTGCCACGTGCCATCCGGCTGCCGCTTGCCTTCGTACCACAGCGACTGTGGAATGTTCTTGATGCTGATGTACGTGACGTCCGGTTTCCCCTGATCCCATCGCTCGGATCCGTTGCTGTCCCGGTAGAGCGTGCCCTCCGCGTGGAACTGCTTGCGCTCGTTGTCGATCACACCCTCGGCGATGAAAGCCGTCCACGTGCGCGGCGATGCGATCTCCTGACCCTCGTTCGTCGGCTGCGCTTCCATGCGCGTGTAGGTGCGTGACATGCCCCAGCCGACGGCGACAGGCGCCAACAGTGCAACGGACGCGAGCACCGCAAGAGCCACTCGTGACGTTCGGACCACGTTCCACCTCCTGGTCGACAATCTCATGCTGTGTGCGATAGGCAATGACAGGGCACATCACGCAATGCAAAAACTCGCGCTGTTCTCATGGCACAGTGAGGTGCACTCTGAGCCCGAGTAGTACCAACTCGAGAGAACAGCATCGCGACAGCCGAACGTTTCTTGACCCCCACCGAGAGGGCAGCACACGCAGAACCACGTATTGCAGTAGTAGTTCGCGAACACGGTTCTGCATGATTCGCAGATGTTGTCACAGTTGTCAGGTGGACAATTGCCCACGGGACAGGATCCGTAGCATCCTCCGCCAGGCTGAGCGAGGACTGTCCGCGTGGCTCAGAACGTGAGAGAAACAACTAGGACGAAGTACAGCACATACGCGACGGCGAATGAGCGACGGCGAATCGTCATTGGGTGCCTCCGGTTACCGCAATCCACGTCGGATTGGTGAAGGCTACGCCTGCCTCCAGTCGGCGTCAAGCGCGTCAACTCACTCTGACGCCGTGTCGGCCTCTGCTCAGTCAAAGGGATGTCCTTGACGACGGGGTGATCATCCCGCCAGCGTTGGTAACGCGATGAGGCTTGAGCCGATTCGGTCGCGGATTGCGCCTTCCGTCACAGGAGCGTGCACATGTCCGCATCGACGGCCACCACTTCATCCGCCTCGCACACCCGCCAGAACCACAGCGCGCTGGCCTCGCTCGAAACGCGCGTCCTGGTCTGGATCGCCAGACGCCTGCCGCGCCTCGTCTCGCCCGATCACCTGACGCTGCTCGGACTGGCGTCGATGATCGGCGTTGGCGCGGCCTTCGCGGCGTCGGCGCACGATGCACGCGTGCTGTATCTCGTTCCCGTTCTGCTCGCGCTGAACTGGTTCGGCGACAGCCTCGACGGCACGCTCGCACGCGTGCGCGACAGACAGCGACCGCGCTACGGCTACTACGTCGATCACGTCGTCGACGTCGTGGGGGCCATTGCGCTCTTCACGGGGCTGGCGTGGTCAGGTGCCATGCAGCCCCTGGTCGCGATGGCGCTGCTCGTGGCGTACGTCGCCGTGATGGCGGAGGTATTCCTGGCCACGCACGTCACGCGCGTGTTCAGGCTGACGTCGTTCCGCTTCGGCCCCACGGAACTGCGGATCGTGCTGGCCGTTGGCGCAATCGCGCTCATCGGCCGTCCGCTTGTGCGTGTGCCCGGTGTCGGCCCCGTGCCGCTCTTCGACGTCGGCGGCATCGTCGCCATTGCCGGACTTGCGGCGGCATTCCTCGTCTCGGCGTGGCGTACGGCCACCGCGCTGGCGCGTGAGGAGCGCCTGCCGTCATGACGGGCAGGGCCACGCGCTTTGTCGCTGTCGGCACCGTGGGGTTCTTCCTCCAGATGGCCGCTGCCGCGATCCTCCTGTGCTTCGGCGTGCGCCCCGTGTTGGCCACGGTGCTCGCCATCGAGGCGGCGATCCTGAGCAATCATGCGATGCACCGCCGCTGGACGTGGCGCGACAGATCGACGCGGCGTCCGTGGACGACCACGCTGCGGCGCGCGCACGTAGGAGCGGGTGCGACGTCGCTGATCGTCGGCGCGGGCACCGTGCTCCTGCTCGCCGATCGCGTGGCGCCGATGGCGGCGCAGGTGCTCGCGGTACTGCTGTGTGCGGCAGCCAACTACTGGCTCGCCGATCGGTGGATTTTCGCGACGTCTGGAGCCGGCCGTCGTGGCGCATGGCTGCTGCCCGTCTGCCTGCTCGGGATGCCATCGCTCGCGCTGGCCGACGGGCCGTCGCGCGAAGCGATTGCGTCATGGGATCGTTACGTGTCTGTGCTCGAACGCGCTCGCGAACGAGACGATGCGGCGGGCGTGCCGGCATGGGCGACAGACGATGATCGGGGCGGTGTGCGCGTACGGCGCGCGCTCGCGGGTGGTGCGATCGATGTCACGCGTCGCCGCATCGAGAGCGTGGCCGTCGACGATGCGACCATCGAGCACTGGCAGGGCAGCGTGCTCCTCCGTGGTGCGACGCTGGAGCAGGTGTCGAAGCGCCTGCGTCATCCGGAGCGCTTTCCACGGCCTCGCGACGTGATGGCGCTGCGTGTGAGTCACTGGAACGAAGACGGCCACGAACTGTTCCTGCGCATCAGGCGGTCCTGGCTGGTGTCGGCCACCTACGACACGTGGCACGCCGTGCGTCACAGGACGCGATCGACCACGCGCGTCGACAGCACCAGCGTCGCGACGCGGATCGACGAAGTGCGAGATGCCGGCACCGCGACGGAGCGTAGGGCGTCGCCGGCCGACGAGCGCGGCTTCCTCTGGCGGATGCAGTCGTCATGGCGCTTCGCCGCGGTACCCGAAGGCGTGATCGTCACATGCGAGTCCATCACCCTGAGCCGTCCCGTCCCCACAGGCCTCGGCCCCATCGCCCGCCCCATCGTCACCCGCATCGCACGTGAATCGATGACGACGGCGATCGCTTCTTGGAGGTCGTGAGCACCGGTCTCGCCCTATGGGTGTAGGGGCACCCCTTGTGGGTGCCCGGCCCGACGTCAGAGCGTGCGGCCGACGGCCTGGCCCGCCCAGACGGCGGCGAGGCCCGCGAGGAGGCTGAGGGCGACGTTGGCGAGTGCCGCGGTGAGGTGGCCGCGTTCGATGAGGGAGAGCGTCTCGAACTCGAACGTCGAGAAGGTGGTGTAGGCGCCGAGCACGCCGACGGCGCCGAACGCGCGCCAGACCGGGCTCACGTCCGGCCGCGATTCAAGGACACCCGACAGCAGGCCGAGTATCAGACAGCCGGAGATGTTGACGATGATGGTGCCCAGGGGGAGTGTGGACGGCCAGCGACTGTGAATCGTCGTGGCGACTGTCGCCCGCGCGACGGCCCCGATCGCACCACCGACGGCGACCAACCACAGGGAGCGCATACCGGGCATGATATCGCTCGTGCTACGCTCCGATACTGCGCGCCGCGTGCCAGCCGTCGCGTACGGGAGTGTCTTCGTCATGCGTCGTTTCGCTCTTGTCGCCACGGCCGTCGCCGCCGCGTTCGCGGCGCTGGTACCCGCCTCTGGTGCGCAGACGCTCACCAACTGCTCCACGCTCGGGCAGAACCGCTACGTCCATGACGTGATGCGGACGTTCTACTACTGGGACACCCAGCTGCCGACGATCAACGTCACCAGCTACAGCTCGCCGGAGCAGGTGCTCGAAGCGCTGCGCTACATGCCGCTCGATTCACACTTCAGCTACATCGGCGCGCGGCAGGCCGAAGAGGCCTTCTATTCGGACAGCCAGTTCATCGGCTTCGGATTCAGCCACGAGTACGACGGTCTCGGCTTGCGCATGCTGCAGGTGTTCCCCGACAGCCCGGCATCTGACGTCGGACTGCGTCGCGGGGATCGCATCACGTGGATCGCGCAGCAGCGCGTCACCACGCTCCTCATGGCCGGCGGACTCGCGGCGGCGCTGGGACCCTCGACCGAGGGCGTCACCGTGGAGATCCGCTACGAGCGGCCCGACGGCACCTCCGTCGACGCGACGATGGTCAAGCGGCCGGTGACGATTCCGACGGTATCGGTGCTCGAGGTCAACGAGGTGGACGGGAAGAAGGTCGGCTACCTGTTCTTCCGCAACTTCGTCACGCCATCGCACGCGGCGCTCGACGAGGCGTTCGGCGCGCTGCGCGAGGCAGGCGCCACGGAACTGGTGCTCGACCTGCGATACAACGGCGGAGGACTGGTGGCCGTCGCGCAGCACCTGGCGAGCCTCATCGGCGGCCGCCGCACCGAAGGACAGGTGTTCGCCGAGTACTTCCACAACACGCGCAACGCGTTCCGCAACGAGATCACCAGGTTCGACGTGCGTGAGCACGCGCTGCCACTCGACAGGATCGTGGTGATCACGACTGGCGCTTCGGCGTCGGCGAGCGAGCTCGTGATCAACGCGCTGCGCCCGTTCATCCCCGTCGTCACCGTCGGCCAGGCCACGTACGGCAAGCCCGTCGGACAGTACGGCTTCACGATGTGTGACCAGGTCGTGTACCCGGTGGCCTTCTCGCTGAGGAACGCACTCGGACAGGGCGACTTCTTCGGTGGCATCGCCGCCGACTGCCCGGCGCTCGACGACCCCGCGCACCAGCTCGGCGATCCCGAAGAGGCGTCGCTCGCCGAGGCGCTCACCGTGGTTCGCACGGGTGCGTGCTCGCCCGTGCCCGAGGAGACTGCCGCCGGCACGCTCGAACGCACGCGTCGCGCGAGAGTGGCCGACGAACTGCCACGGCCGCGCGGCTTCGATCTCCTCGTCGGCGCGCACTGACGATGCACCGTTCACTTACGTCAGCCCGTACGCGTTCCTGACGTCCTCCCTGGTGATCACGCCGAGGAGTCGATCCGGATCCAGGCGCGAGACGACGGGGACCGCCGGTGCACGGGCGAGCAAACGCAGCGCGACGTCGAGCAGTTCGTCCGGATACGCCGGAGAGACGTGTGCCACGTCGGCGTGCGTGGCGAGCGGTTCGTTCGCTGCGCTCGCGGCGGCCACACGTTCGAGCGTCCCACGCGTGGCGACGGCCCATCGATCGTCGGGGAGCGCGATGACAACGGTGGTAGTGCGTGGTGTGGCTGCCGTGAGCGCGGTTGTGGCCGTCGTGTCGCCGCGGAGCACCAGGATCGTGTCTTCCGTCACCGGCTGCAGCGCGTCTTCCACATGAAGCGGTTCGTCGGCACGAGCCAGGCGCGCGGAGGGCAGGGTCGCGCCCTCGTGTTCGGCCACCAGATCCAGGATTGACGTGCGCTGGAACTGCCGCGCGATGAGGAAGCCGAGCGTGGACGTCACCATCGCCGGCAGGATCGCCGCCGACGTGCCGCTCAACTCGAACGTCATGAACACCGCCGTCATGGGCGCGCGGAATACGCCGGCGAAGACGCCCGCCATCCCGGCCAGCGCCAGCATGCTCTGCGACGTGGGCACCATCGGCAGGAGCGCGGGCGCGAGTCCGCCGAACGCGCCGCCGAGCATCACGCCGAGGAACAGCGTCGGCGCGAAGAGTCCGCCCGGCGTGCCCACGGCGAACGCCAGTACCGCCACGCACAGCTTGGCCAGCGCCAGCCACGCCATCGTCTGCCACGGGTACTGGAGATTCAGCGCGGCGTCCATCGGACGATAGCCCGTGCCGAGTACTTCTGGCGCGGCGAGCGACACGGCGCCGACCACGAACCCGGCGAGCAACGGCCCGACGGCCACCGGCAGCCGGAACGCGCCGAGCCTGTAGCGCACCAGTGCCGCACCGCGCACGTAGAGCGTGGCGAAGAGGCCGGCAGCCACGCCGAGCGCCACGTATGCCAGCGCTTCGAGCGGCGTGCCGATGCTCGCCACATCGGGCACGCGGAACAGCGGACTCTCACCGAGGAACATCCGCGTGGTCACCACAGACGCCACGGCCGCCAGGACGATGGAACCCATGACGGCCGTGTCCCATCCGGCCATGACTTCTTCCATCACGAAGAGTACGCCCGTGATCGGCGTGTTGAAGGCGGCGGCGATGCCGGCGGCGGCGCCCACCGGCGCGATCATCCGCATGGTCCTCCGCGTGAGCGCGAACGTCCTCCCCAGCCGCGACGCGATGCCAGCACCCATCAACAGCGCGGGATCCTCTGGACCGAGCGGCGTGCCCGTGCCGATCGACAGCACGCATGCCACGAACTTTCCGGGAACCGCAGAGAACGGAATGTGACCATCCGACGCATAGAGCGCCGCCTTCGCACGCACGATGCCGCTGCCGGCGCCCGCGCGCACGACGTAGACGACGCAGGCCGCGAGCGCCGCGCCGAGGCCAGGCACGAGCACGCGCATCACCACGCTCTGCGCCGCGTCGCGCACGTACCAGTCGACCAGTTCGATGGCCGTGTGGAAGCACACGACGAGCAATCCCGTGCAGACGCCGATCAGGACCGACAGCAGCAGGAAGCGCTGCGCTTCGGCCAGGCGCCACGGCGTGTCCGTTGGAGAGCCTGCCTCATTGCGCATCGCGGTGCTCCCCGATCAGGCGGCCGAGCACCAGGCCGATGGCATCCGTGTCTGTCGGCGCCGGACAGCGCTCGCGCAGCCGGCGGGCGAGCGCTTCGAGCAGGGCATACCCGGCGTCGGCGTCGGCCCTGGGCTGACCAAGCCAGCGGCGTGCCGCGACAGGCAGCGTGACCGGACCACCTGCGGTTCCCGCCGCATCGCAGGATTCGAGGCGATTGCTCGCCTCGGCGAGCAATCGCCTGGTGCGGCGCGTTCGCTCCGCGCCCGAGAGTCGTGGCAGGGACGGATCGATCGACAGGACACTTGCCGCGAGATCGCGCGCGGCGCGCGCGGCCGCGTCCTGCGCATCGCGCGCGAGCGCCCGCCGCGCGATGTCGTACGCGGCGGCGGCATTGCCACGCCGCACTTCCGCCATGGCGAGACGCGCAGGGGCATCGCCGGGATCGGCGAAGCGCTCCATCGCGCTGCGGAGCACGCGCGCGGCCTCGTCCACCGACCCGATCGCCAGCAGGCGATCGGCGGCGTGCATCTGCAGGGTACGGTCGCCGGGGAACGCCGCGGAGAGTTCCAGCAGTGCGGCGCGGAGGCGCGCGGTGTCGCCTGTCTCCTCGTACAGCGCCACCAACTCGAGGCGTGCCTGCTGGCGTCCCGCGAAGCGATCGGGTGCCCATCGACCGAAGATCGCCTTGTAGTACGCCGACTCGGCCTCCGTGTTCGCGCCGGTCGTACGAAGGATGCGTGCGAGCACGAGGTTGGCCTCGCCGTCCACCGGTGCCTGCCGGAGCACCTCGTTCACGTAAGGGAGTGCTTCTCTGTCGTGCCCGCCGGCGACGAGGGCTCGCGCCAGCGCGAGTCGATGATCGGCGCGATCGGGCTCGAGCCCGACCGCCTCACGCAACGCGGAGGCCGCCGCCTCCGGATGGCCGTCCGCGAGCGCGCGTTCACCGGCGCCGGCCGCGCGCGCGACCCGACGCGTGCGCTGGTCGTGCGCCGTCCGCGTCAGCACCGACGCCGCTACCCACAGGAGGAGGACCAGTACGAGGACGGTCGCGAGTCGCGCCGCCGGGACGACCTGTGCAACGCGACCCCGGGAGATCGCGCGAATGGGGAACTGAGGCACGCGGAGTCCGAACGCCCCCTTACGATATCAGCCCGGCACGTCAGTGGCGGGCTGCCGATGCCGCGAGCGCATCGGCGATGATGCGATTCTTCGCCTCGGCGTCCGCCGTGTGGCACCACGTGACGGGGCGACTTCCCGGCGCTGTCGTGCTCGAAACGAGCAGGCGCGCCGTGGCGGGCGAGTCGCCGCTGAGCCGTGCAGTCGCCGACTCACAGCGCAGGTGGCCGGGATGGGCGGCGACGTCGACGGCCGCCATCGCACCCACGGCCAACGTCGATGCGCCGTGCTGCTCGGTTTGCGCATGGAGCCAGAGACCCGCGGACGGCGTGATGAGCCGTACGGCCCCGCTGCCCGTGTCGAGGCGGTCGAGATCCGATCGGTCCAAGCCGATCGCGGCACCGAGCGCGGGAGCGATGAGTGTGATGGGCACCGCACTGTCGAGCACGATGCGCAGGCTCTCGACGTCGGCCGTCACGTTCACATCGTCGAGCGGTGTCTGGCCGATCGCGTCGGCCGACTGGCCAGCGACGAGGATCAGCCGCTCGATGCGACTGGCGAGCGTGCCGTCGCGTCGCAGCGTCGACGCCAGGGTGGTTGCCGGGCCGGCCGCGACGATCGTGAGTGGCGTGGCGGTGAGCGCTTCGCGCAGCAACTCGGTGGCTTCGGTCGGGGCGGCGCGTTCTTCCGGACTCGACGGTCCGCGCCACGGCCGTAACAGGCCCGTGTCGAGACGCTTCAGCAACTCCTGCGCGGCGGGGAAGCCCCGGACTAGCGGGACGTTGCCGTAGGTGATCGACACGCCCCGCACAGCGAGCTGGCCGGAGCCGAACGCCTGCACCAGCGCGAACGCATCGGCGGGGTTGCGTGGAGGATCGCCGAACGACGGACTGACGTCGAGCCACACGGCCGTGCGGCCGTCCGTGCGCGCCGGCGTGTCGCGTCGACAGCCGACGCTCGAGGCAGATGCCATGAGCGCGAGCAACAGGATCGCCGGCAGTCGGATCACAGCGGCAACTCCACGGTGGCCCGGCCGCCGAGCAGTCGAGCGGCGTAGTCGAGTTCTGCTTCCAGGCGCGCCGGAGCGACATCGCCAGGTACCGGCAGGGCGCCGAGCCTGCCGCGAATCAGTTCCAGTCCCACGCAGGCGCTCACGTCGGCCATATCGATCGGAGTGGCGCGGCGATAGCGCTGCAGCACGTCGCTGATGATGGCGTGCGGTTGCGCGGCAAGCAGCAGGTGCGCGACGAAGAAGCCGAGATCGAAGGCGGCGGGTCCCGCCGTGGCGTATGCCGGTGCCAGGATGTGCAGGCCGTGCGCCGACGGCATCCAGCGCGCGGGACGGAAGTCGCCGTGCAGCAGCACGCCGCGCCCTTCCAGGTACCGCCCGCCGAGATCCCGCATCGTCGCGCGCACGTGGACGTCCGTGCGAATCGCGTCGACCTGGCGATGCAGGCGCGGATGCGTGCCGGCGAGCGTGTCGATGCGCGGCGCATCCATCGGGTGTTCGAAGCGATCGGCGTGCCGCGCGAGCCTGACGCCGTCGCCGCGGAGCGCGCCGAGTCGGTCGGCGTGGACCGAGATGCCGTGCAGCGCGACGAGATAGGCCGTGAGGTCGTCGACTTCATCGGACGAGAGGAGGCGCCCGACGTACAGATCCGTGAGTGCCCGCGCGGTGCCGAGATCCTGCAGCGCGATGATGTGATCGCTCCGGTCCACGCCGAGACACAGCGGCATGCGCTCGGTGATCGCCGACCACGGCTGGATCAGGCTGTAGAACTCGCCCTCGACAGCCAGGCGATCGGCGGGAGACATCACATGCCTGCCGTCGGCGTGCGTGATGGCGTCAGGCTGGCGCAGCACCCGCGTCGCGCCTGCGTTCGTCGTCACGCGCACCGTCGTCGCCGTCCGCCCGCCACCGAGCCGCACCCGATCGACGAGAAATGCGCCGGGCGGGATCCATCCCCGGATGCGAAGGAACCGCGTCAGCGAATCGAGCGACGTCGTGGACAGCACCACTGGCGAATCATAGTAGCTGCCTGCCGCATTCCCGGCATTGCGGCATTGTGAGTATCCTGTCTCGCATGGCGACCAGGACGATCGAGATTGCCGGCATGTCGTGCGGGCATTGCGTGAAGGCGGTGACGCTGGCGTTGCAGGACGTGTCGGGCGTCGACGTGAAGGACGTGCGCGTCGGCAGCGCGGTGATCGACGTGGACGCATCGGTGACGCCGGAAGCGCTCGCCCAGGCGATCGACGAGGCCGGCTTCACGCTGACCTCGTCGACCGAGACCTGACGAGTGCCGCGAATCGGCCGACAGCCACCCTCACGATTCAGTATGGGACCCGCAGGGGTGCCCGCGGCCACCCTCTCCGCTGCTACACGGCTACGGAGGGCAGGCAAGGGCCGCCCCTACGCACATGCCCCTGGCGTGGATGGGTGCGCCTGTCACACGGTGGCGGGCGTGGCGGTGAGGTCGTCGAGCGTTCTGACGCGGCCGTCGTGGAAGGGGTAGTCGACGTAGCCGACGTCGGTGCCGCCGTAGAACGTCTCGCGAACGGGCGTGTTCAGCGGCTGGCCGTCGCGCGTGCGGGCCACGAAGTCGGGCGTGCAGAGGAACGGCACGCCGAAAGCCACCAGGTCGGCCTCGCCGCGTGCGATGACGCGCTCGGCGGCGTCGGCCGTGTAGCCGGCGTTCGCGATCACCACGCCGTCGAAGACCTCACGCGCGATCGCGGTCATCGGGCGCACCGCGTCGATGTCGTCGCTCGCCGGCGCTTCCAGCAGGTGCAGGTACATCACGCCACGCGCGTCGAGCTGCTCGGCCACGTACCGGGTGAGCGCTGCCGGATCGCTGTCGGACATGCTGTTGTACGGATTGGTCGGCGAGATGCGGACCCCGACGCGCGACGCACCGATCGCCGCGCTCGTCGCGTCGACGATCTCGAGCAGGAAGCGCGCGCGATTGGCGATCGAACCGCCGTAGTCGTCGGTGCGGTGGTTGGAGCCATCGCGCAGGAACTGGTCGATGAGGTATCCGTTGGCGGCGTGAAGCTCGATGCCATCGAAGCCTGCCGCGATGGCGTTGCGCGCGGCCTGGGCGAAATCCCCGACGATCGCGCGGATCTCCTGCACGTCGAGCGCGCGCGGAGTGGGCATCGCGCGCGGGCCGTCGTAGGTGATGACCTCGCCATCGGCCGCAATCGCCGACGCGCTCACCGGCGTGGATCCATCAGGACGCATGCTCGGGTGAGAGACGCGGCCCGTGTGCCACAACTGCACGACGATGCGGCCGCCGGCGGCGTGGACGGCCTCGGTCACCTGACGCCAGCCGGCGATCTGTTCCGGCGAGTAGATGCCAGGCGTGAACACGTACCCGGCGGCGGAGTCGGAGACCTGCGTCGCCTCGGTGATGACCAGGCCGGCCGACGCGCGCTGCGCGTAGTACAACGCGGCGTGCGGTCCCGGCGCGAGAGACGGAAGCGCGCGGTTACGCGTCATCGCTGCCATCACGAAACGCTGCGGCAGGGCGAGGTGGCCGACTGTGGCGGGGGCGAAAAGGTGCGGGTGGCTGCTCATGGTGGGCTCCGTATGTTGCTGCGATGTTGCGTCAGACATGGTCTATAGGAAGATTGTCTAGTGATGAATTATTGGGGCTGAAAAAAAGACTCACGACGTGACCGTGTGTTCGCTCGCGACGAACCGGTGCACCAGGTCCGTCATGAGGGCGCGCTCCGTGCTGCTCAGGCTGCGCAGGATGCGTTCTTCTTCGGCGCCCAGGATCTCGCCCGCCCGCGCGAAGGCCGCGCGGCCGGCGGCGGTCGGCTCGGCGAGGACCGCGCGGCGGTCCTGCGGGTCGTCCACGCGACGCACGAGCCCGTCGGCTTCGAGGCGATCGGTGAGCTGGGTCATGTTGGAGCGGACGCACTTCTGGAACTGCGCGATCGCGCTCAGCGGCAGCGGGCGCTGCGCCTCGACGAGGCACCGCAGCACGCCTACCTTGGCGAGCGACAACTGCAGCGGTGCCAGCGCCTGTTCGAGCCTGGCTTCGAGCGTGCGCGCCGCGGCGATCAACGCCGCCGACACCGGGCACGGATGGCCCTTGCAGCTCGACACTTCATTCATGCCTGTATTGTCTATGTGTCCGGACGATCTGTCAAGTGCGATGGAAGAGCCAGTGGCTGAATGAAGCCTTGGCTCTTCCACTGTTGCGGGAGTGAACCGCTACTCCGTCTTCGCGAGGGGCTTCAGTTCCCAGCCCTTGCGGTATTCGCGGGTGAGGAGCTTGTCGGCGTCCTTGTCGTTCACGAACGTCTCGGACTTGCCGTCGAACTGGAGTTGGCGGCCCGTGCGGTACGCGATGTTGGCGAGGTGGGGGAGGGCCGACGAGAGGTGGCCTTCCAGGGCGTCGCACGTCAGCACCTTCGGGTCGTTGGCGCGGATGGCGTCGACGAAGTTCTGGTAGTGCGGCGTCTCGATGCTGAAGAGCACGAGCGGATCGCTGCCGCCGGACTCGGGCGGCGCCTCGGACCCGGGGCCCTTCTCGGTCTTCGTCTTGCCCTTGTAGGACTGCCACTTGCGACCGTCGCCGTCGACCCACATCCAGCCGTCTGACCCGTAGAACAGGTTGCCGATGGTGACGCCGCCCTCCTCGTTGGTGGCCTCGCCGCGCGTGGCGAACTCCATCACCGTGCCGTCGCCGTACTCGAAGAACGACGTCTGGACGTCTGGCGTCTCCTGCGCCGAGGGCGCACCGAAGTAGCCGCCCACGGAACTGATCTTCACCGGGTGCTCCATCTTGCCGAGCCCCCAGCGCGCGATGTCGAACTGGTGCGGTCCCTGGTTGCCCGTGTCGCCGTTGCCGTACGACCAGTTCCAGTGCCAGTTGTAGTGGAAGCGGTTGACGTTGAACGGCGTCTTTGCCGCCGGACCGAGCCACAGGTCGTAGTCGACCTTGGAGAGATACGCGGCGTCCCAGTTCGGCTCGGGGCGCGCTTCGGCGTTCATGCGGAACGTCTGCCCGGCGCCGAGCGGGCCGTCGGGGTACTTCCCGATCGACGGACGCGGCTTGAAGCACAGACCGCGCGCCATGTAGACCTTGCCGATGCCGCCGTCCTTCAGGAACTGGATGGCCTGGCGTACCGCGGGCCGGCTGCGGTTCATCGTGCCGACCTGCACGATCTTGCCGTACTTCTTCTGCGCCTCGACTTCCTGCCGGCCTTCCCAGATCGTGTAACTGGATGGTTTCTCGACGTAGACGTGCTTGCCTGCCTGCAGCGCCATCACGGTCATGAGGGCGTGCCAGTGGTTCGGCGTGGCGATGATGACGCCGTCGATGTCCTTGTCGTCGAGCACGCGCCGGAAGTCCTGCACGAAGTTCGGCTTGAACGTGGCGACCTCGGCCAGGGCCTTGTCGTTGACGCGCTCGGCCTCGAGGTTGAGGTCGATGTCGGCGAGCGTCTTGATCTCGACGTTCTTCAGCTTCGCGAAGCCGCGCTTCAGTCCGTTGCCCTGGCCGCGCACGCCGATGCTCGCGAACACGAGCTTGTCGCTGGCGCCCTGGATGCGTGTCGCGGCTCTCGCCGTCGACGGAACGAGATGGCTGCCCGCGGCCACCACGGCCGCGCTCACGCCGAGCCGCGACGCGAACTCCCGCCGCGACATGCCCTTGCCTGTCTCTTGATCTGCCACGTTGGCCTCCTGTCGGGGCCAGGCGGGTCGCGCCTCACCCGAACGATCCGGTGTTCCGAAACCCGAAGTCTACCACCGCGGTCTGCCATTCGCGCACGGCCTGGATGGGATAGAGCAGCATGAGGATGTTCAGCGTCAGGTTGTCGCGGATCAGGTAGCCGACGATGAGCTCCATCGCGACGGCGGCCACCACGATGACCCACACGGGGAGGCGGGCGGCGAGCACGAAGCCGGCGACCATGGCCGCGATGTCGCTGAGCGAGTTGATCACGCTGTCGCCGTAGTAGTCGAGCGCGATCGTGGCCTCGCGATAGCGGTTGATGACCATGTCGGTGTTCTCGAGGACCTCCCACGCGCCCTCGACGGCCACCGCCGCCGCCAGCCGCAGGCCGATCGGCCACCGCCGCCCCACCAACCAGAACAGACCGTAGAACAGGAATCCGGGGATGATGTGCGAGAACGTGTACCAGTCGGTGAGGTGCTGCGAGTTGCCGGCACTCTGCACCTGCCCGTGCCAGAGCGAGACGTAGCCACACTGGCAGATGGGCAGCCGGCCCATGAAGAGCAGGATCAATCCGGCTGCGGCCATCAACGCCCCGACGAGCGCGATGGACCTGGGGGTGGTCAGGGAGTCGAAGGAGGAGCGCACGGGGGACACTTTAACGGCAACCGGCAACCGGCAACCGGCGACCGGCGACCGGCAACGGGCAACCGGCAACCGGCAACCGGCAACCGGCAACCGGCAACCGGCAGACCGGCAACCGGCAACCGGCAACCGGCAAACCGGCAACCGGCAAACCGGTAGGATGTCCGAAGGCCGGTGGTCCCGGGTCCAGGACCAGCATGAGCGACTCAACCATGACAGATGCGATTCGCGTGGGCGTGGGGCAGATGCATCCGGTGCCGTTCGATGTGGAGGCCAATCTGGCCACCATCGGGTGTCTGGTTCGAGCAGCCGCCGGGCACGGCGCGCAGTTGCTGGTGCTGCCGGAAACCGCGACCACCGGGTACTTCATCGCCGACCGGCTCGGCGAGCTCGCCGAACCCGACGACGGTCCGACGGCGACGCACCTGTCCGCCCTCGCCCGCGAGGCGCGCCTGCATCTGGTCTGCGGCATGGCGCTCGCCGAGGAGGGCCGGTTCTACGACGCGCAGCTCCTGTTCGGTCCGGATGGGAGTCGACTGGCGACCTATCGCAAGGCGCACCTGTTTGCCGCCGAGCGCCGATGGTATGCGGCGGGCGACACGCCGGTGGTGGTCGACACCGCGCTGGGGCGTCTGGGTCTGACGGTCTGCTACGACCTGATCTTCCCCGAGTACATCAGGGCGCTGACCGCGCGTGGCGCCGAGCTCGTGATCAACAGCACCAACTGGATCGCCGACGACTGGCAGCGTGCGACGTGGGACTGGAACGGCCCGATGGTCGAGGCGCTGGCGCGCACGCGCGCGCTGGAGAACGGCATCTTCCTCGCGATGGCCAACTGCATCGGTCAGGAGTTGCACTTCACCTCGCTCGGGCACTCGGCGATCGTCGCGCCGTCCGGCCAGCTGCTCGCGTCTGCCGGCACCGTCGTCGACCGTGTCATCGTCGCCGACATCGTGCGCCACAGCGCCGATCTCACGCGCTGGCGGGAGATCGCCACATACCGCCCCGATCGCCGACCGGAGCTGTACGGGGGCGAGGCGTAGGCGCCTCTCCCGAAGTTGTCTGGCGTTCCGCACGCCCGCTCCGGATTCCTGGCATCCATTACACTGTCACGTGCCATTCGCTCATTTCGGACTGCATCCCAGCTTCACGCGCGCGCTCAAGGAACTCGGCTTCACCCGACCCACGCCGATTCAGACAGATGCCATCCCGCCCGCGCTTGCCGGACGTGACGTGCTCGCCTGCGCGGCGACGGGCAGCGGCAAGACCGCCGCGTTCATCCTGCCCATCCTCCAGAAGCTGATCGACAAGCCGCGCGGGACCACGCGCGCGCTCGTGCTGACCCCCACGCGCGAACTGGCGGCGCAGATTCTCGAAGACCTGAACAACTTCGCGGTCCACACGCCCATCAGCGCAGCCGCCGTCTTCGGCGGGGTGGGCATGGGGCCGCAGGAGCACGCGTTCCGCCGCGGCGTCGACGTCATCATCGCGACGCCCGGTCGTCTGCTCGATCACTTCCGCGCGCCGTACGCGAAGCTTCCCGGGCTCGAGTTCCTCGTCCTCGACGAGGCGGACCGGATGCTCGACATGGGCTTCCTGCCCGACATCCGCCGCGTGCTCAAGCACGTCCCCGCCGCGCGACAGACCCTGTTCTTCAGCGCGACGATGCCGGCGCCAATCGTGGCGTTGACGCGTGAGCTGCTGCGCGATCCCGCGACGATCAACCTCGCCCGCCAGGCCGCGCCGGCGGTCGGCATCACGCAGGCGGTCTATCCCGTCCCGCAGGACCTCAAGGGCGCGCTGCTGGCCACGCTGCTCGAGCGCGGCGTGATGACGCAGGCGCTCGTCTTCACGCGCACGAAGCACCGCGCCGATCGCCTCACCGCGTATCTCGAGAAGCAGGGCGTGAAAGCCGCGCGCATCCACGGCAATCGATCGCAGGCGCAGCGCACGCTGGCGCTCGCCGGATTCAAGAATGGCGAGTTCCCCGTGCTCGTGGCCACCGATATCGCCGCGCGGGGCATCGACGTCTCCGACCTCGGTCACGTGGTGAACTTCGACGTGCCCGTCGCGGCGGAGGACTACATCCATCGCGTCGGGCGCACGGGCCGCGCGGAAGCGACAGGTGAGGCGTTCACGTTCGTCTCGCGCGAAGAGGAAGGCGAGTGGCAACAGATCGAGAAGGTCGTGGGCAAGCGCCTGCCTCGCGTGCAGCTGCCTGACTTCGACTACAAGGCCGTTCCCGACACGCGTCTCGAGATTCCGCTGGCCGAGCGCATCGCCGCGATCAGGAAACGCAAGGCCGAGGAGCGCGCCCGCGCGCAGGCCAAGGCCGCGGCGCGCGCCGCTCGCCTGCCCGGCAGCGTCCGTGGCAACGCGACGGGTCCTGTCATCAAGCCGGGCAGTGGCCGCGGCGGGCGCAGCCACGCCCCTGCCATGCACGCGCGTCCCCACGGCGCGGATCGCCCGAAGCGCGGGCGATAGCCATCGCCGGGTGTCAACAGCATTCCAATTCGCGGAACGCTGAGAGTGGCGACCTGAAAGGTCGGCCATTTAGCATTCGCTTACCTCTTTTTCGGCCCGGCCGTGAGTACCAGATTTGCATAGGCAAGCCATGAAGGGCGTGCGCGGCGGTTACCGTCTGACGACCAGAGGAGAGAACTGATCATGAAACGAATGGCCTTCGGAGCGGTGCTTGCCGCCTTCATCACGCTGCCGGCGTGGGTGAGCGCTCAGGACATCGAGAAGGGCAAGACGGTGTACGCGGCCAACAAGTGCCAGACCTGCCATCAGATCGACGGCAAGGGCAACAAGCGCTTTCCACTCGATGGCGTGGGCGCGAAGCTCTCCGCAGACGACATCAGCAAGTGGATCACCGCGCCGGCCGAGATGGAAGCCAAACTGGCCGAAAAGCCGAAGGTTCGGATGAAGCCATACAAGCTCGCCGATGCCGACCTCAAGGCGCTCGTCAGCTACATGCAGAGCTTGAAGTAGGCCATCGTGATCGATAGCCGGCCCCTCCTGCCACGCGCGCTCACCGCGCATCCCGTGGCCGCCCTCGGCACCGCGCTCACCACGGTGAGCGCGGGCCTGTTCCTGCTTTCCCTGCTCGCCGAGGCCCTGGGCTGGCTGCAGAACCCGTACATCGGGTTGCTGACCTTCATCGCGCTGCCCGCGTTTTTCATCATGGGCCTGCTGCTGATCCCCATCGGGGCGTGGCGGGCGCGCCGGCGTGCGAGTCGCGGGTTGCCGGAGTTGCAGTGGCCGACACTCGATCTTCGCGACGCACGCGTACGCGGCTGGATGCTCCTGCTGGCCGTCGCCACAGTGCTGAACACACTCATCGTCAGCGCGGCGGGCATGCAGGCCGTGCACTACATGGACTCGCCGTCCTTCTGTGGCCAGGTGTGCCACACGCAGATGGATCCGCACTTCGTGCAGTGGCAACTGGGCCCGGCGCACACGAAGGTCGCCTGCGCGAGCTGCCATATCGGTCCCGGTCCCGAGGGGTTCGTGCTCGCGAAAGCGCGCGGAACGTCGCAGCTGATCCAGGTGATCACCGGGACGTATCCCACGCCCGTGCCGACGCCCGTCGCCCATCGCCCCGACGCGAACGTGACATGCGGCTCCTGCCACGACGCGAAGCGGTGGATCGGCGAACGGACGCGTGACTACACCGAGATCGGCGATGACGAGGCCAACACGCCGTCGACGACGCTGATGACGCTGCTGGTGGGCGGGACGAGACCCGATGGGAGCGCGTCCGGCATCCACTGGCACGCCACGCCTGGCCTCGAAATCGAGTACATCGCCACCGATGCGAGTCGCGGAAAAATTCCGTGGGTCCGCGTGAAATTCCCCACGGGTGACATCAAGGAATTCAGTGTCGAGGGCTTCGATCCGGCGTCGGGTGGCGAGCGCCGGCGCATGGATTGTGCCGATTGCCATAACAAGGTGGCGCATCCGTTCGCGCCAAGTGCCGAGCGCGCCGTCGACCGTGCGTTTGTCGACGGCCGCCTCGATGCGCGCCTGCCGTACCTGCGCCGCGAGGCCGTGCGACTGCTCACTGCCGAGTACGCCTCCGAGGACGAGGCGCGCGCGGCGATCACGTCGGGCCTTGCCGAGTTCTACGCCGGTGAGGGGGACGGTGCGAGTGCCGGCCCCGTGGACCAGAAGGGCGTGGCGGTTGCCGGGCGCACACTGGCCGACATCCACGCGGCCAACGTGCATCCCGCGATGCGCGTGACGTTCGGGACGTACACCAGCTTCCTCGGCCACACAGACGCCGACGGCTGTTTCAGATGCCACGATGACGAGCACACGGCCAAGGACGGCTCGGTCATCACCCAGGAATGCGAGTCCTGCCACAGGGAAGTGGAGCAGCCTCCTGCGACCCCCTGATCGCACCAGCAACGGCGTTCGTTCGTGGCAAGCCGCGAACGCAGGTGAGAGGTGGACGAGATGAAGCGAGCAGTAACAGCGTGGACGGGCATCCTGGCCGCCTTCGCCATGTGGATGGTCGTGACCGTCGTGTCGATCGACGCGCGCGGCGGTGGCCGACAGGACCGTGCCGAACAGGAAGGCCTCGTCAAGCCGCAGCCGCGTGCCGCGACACAGCCGGCGCCCATGCCGCCGGCCACGCCCGCGCACGCGTCATTGACGTCGGCGGGCACCGGCACCTTCGTCACGACTGACGCGTCGGGACAGCCCGCGGCAGGCTTCGCGGGCGATGCCGTGTGCCTCGAGTGTCACGAGGACAAGGGCGCGATCAGCGCCACGCCGCACGGTCGTGCGAAGAACCCGCGCTCGCCCATGGCGCAGGCCAGCGGCAGCTGCGAGAGCTGCCACGGCCCTGGCCAGGCGCACGCCGACGATCAGGACACGGGTCCCATCCTGCGTTTCGGCGACGCGAACGCCGACGCGCGCACGGCCAACGAGACGTGTCTCTCGTGCCACACACGCGGGGCGCACGCCCTCTGGGAGGGCAGCGCGCACGACAGCCGCAACCTCGCGTGCGCGTCGTGCCACAGCGTCCACGCGCCGAAGTCGTTCGAGCACCAGCTCAAGACCGAGACGCAGAGCGAACTGTGCCAGACCTGCCACCAGCAGCAGGCCGCCAAGATGCGGCGCGCCTCGCACATGCCGATCACCGAGGGCAAGATGGAGTGCTCGACGTGCCACGAACCGCACGGCGCCACCAACGTCAAGCTGCTCAAGGTCGGCAACTGGCTGAACGAGAGTTGCATCAGCTGCCACACCGAGAAGCGGGGACCGTTCCTGCACGAGCACGCCGCCGTGCGCGACAACTGCACGAGCTGTCACGATCCGCACGGCTCGCCGCACGAGCGCATGCTGGTCGCCAAGCTGCCGATGCTGTGCCAGCGCTGCCACAACCACGCGCGGCATCCGGCGACGATCTACGACCAGACCCAGCTCACGGGCCGGAGCAACAGGATGCTGTCGCGCGGGTGCATCAACTGCCACTCCGCCATCCACGGCAGCAACCATCCGGCGGGCGTCACGCTGCTTCGCTAGGGAGAACGATCATGACCACACGTACGCTTGCCGTCGGTCTGCTCGGTGTCCTGCTCGTGGTGCCGGCCGCCGCACAGACCCCCATCGGCCAGCCTCCCGCCAGTGACGCGGAGTCGGCCGCGGTCCTCGATCCGAATCTGCGGTCGGTGGATTTCGGCGTCAGGCTCAGCGACGTCGACGGCGACAAGGCCCGCTTCAATCGCTACGCCGACAGGCGCACCGGCGCCATGCTCCAGGGCGTGCGCTGGACTTCGGAGACAGACGCGCGGATCTGGCGCCTGGAGGCCGACAACGTCGGCTATCGCGATCAGCGCTTCGCCGCGAGCCTGGAGCAGTTCGGCCGCTTCAAGGGCTGGTTCCAGTACAACCAGATTCCGTACGAGCAGTCGTACACCACGCGCACGCCGTTCACGGTGGCCGGCCCCACGCGCGTCACGGTGGACGATGGGCTGCAGACGTCGATTCAGGCAGGTCAGGCGACGCTCAATCCGGCGGTCGACGCGTACGCCAGCCCGTTCCGCCTGCGTACCACGCGCGACGTCAGCACGGTTGGCGCCCAGTACCAGGTGAACCGCGACACCGACATCGCGTTCGCGGTGACGTCGACGGGCAGGAAGGGCCATCAGCCTGTTGGCGCGAGTTTCGGCATGGCGTCGACCTTCGAGGTGCCCGCGCCGATCGACCAGCGCAACAACGAAGTGGCGGCCAACATCGAGTGGTCCACGAAGAAGGCGATGTTCCGCGCCGGGTACGACGGCTCATGGTTCACCAGCCGGACCGAGTCGCTCCAGTTCGACAATCCGCTCCGCATCACCGACACGGCCACGGCGACGTCGGTCGGACGGCTTGCGCGCTGGCCGTCGAGCACGATGCACACGGTGTCGGCCACGGGCTCCATCGCCCTGCCAGGCAAGAGCCGCGCGCTCGCGTACGTCGGCCGCTCGGCGATGACGAGCGACGTGGATCTGCTGCCGTGGACGATCAATCCGGCGATCACGCAGCCCGCGCTCGAGCGCACGTCGGTGAGCGGCGAAGCCGCCGTGACCACCGTGCTGCTGCGGTACACCGCGCGTCCCACGCGCTGGTCCTGGTTCAACGCGAGCTTCCGCTCGTACGACATGGACAACAGGACCGCACCGTTCCACTACGACCAGAAGGTGAGCTACGACACCACGCTCGTGAACTCGCCGGGCGCGGCATCGCACCCGTACTCGTTCAACCGGCAGACGGCGGAGGTCGACGCGTCGTTCACGCCATGGCGTAACGGCGCGTTCCGCGTGGGCTACGTGCGCGAGGACATCGATCGCACGCACCGCATCTACGACACGACGGTCGAGGACACGGTCCGTCTCGGATACGACTGGACGTCGAACAGGTATGTGACGCTGCGCGCCAGCTACCAGCACCAGCAGCGCCGCGGCAGGGGACTCGACACGGATCTGCTCGCCTCCTACAGCGAGCAGTCCGACATGCGTCACGCCGATATCAGCAATCGCGACCGCGACGTCACGCAGTTCGTGATCACCTTCATCCCGCGCGGCGATCTGTCGCTCAACGTGACGGGCTCGATCGGCACCGACGATCGTCCCGACGGCGTGTTCGGCCTGCGGAGCCAGGACTTCTCGACGGTCGGGTTCGGCGTGGACTACTCGCCGAGCGCCGCGTTCGGCATCGGCGCGAACTACCTGTACGAGACGTTCTCGTCGCTCGAGACGAGCCGCACCGCCAACCCGCTGCCGGATCCGGGCTTCAACGATCCCCGCCGCAACTGGAGCGACGACATCGACGAGAAGGTCCACACCTTCAACGCGTACATCGAAGCACCCAAGGTGGCGGGCAAGGTCGACCTCGGCCTGACCTACGACTACACGAAGGCCGACACGTCGTGGACCTACTCGCTGCCTGCCGACAGCACGCTGCCCGCCGTCTCGCAGCTCCGGCCGGTGTTCAACGACTGGACGCAGGTGCGCTTCACATCGTCGTACTGGCTGAAGCGCAACCTGTCGCTCGGCCTCGTGTACCTGTACGACAGGTTCGACGTGAACGACTGGGCCCTCGGCACGCAGGCCCTCGACCGTCTCGCACAGAGCAACACGTTCCTGCTGATGGGATACGGCTGGGAGAGATACACCGCGAACACGGTGTGGCTGAAGGCCACGTATCTCTGGTAGATCGGCAACCGGCAACCGGCAACCGGCAACCGGCAACCGGCAACCGGTCAGGGGCCGCGGCGTCTTCGATGTCCGCGGCCCTTCGTCATTCATCATTCGTCATTCGGCATTGTCTGCATTCGGCCTTCACGAGATCTCGCACCGGTTGCCCGTTGCCGGGTTGCCGGTTGCCGGGTTGAACTCTGTCATCCTGTTGCGCATGACGATGACTCAGGTGCTGCTGGTTGGTGGCGTGGCCGTGGTCGCGGCGCTGTCGGTGCTGTATGCGGCGCCGGCGGCGCCGCGGACGCCGTGGGTGGTGGCGCATAGAGGCGCGTCGGCGTACGCGCCCGAGAACACCGTGCCGGCCTTCACGCGGGCAGCCGAGCAGGGCGCGACGTTCGTGGAGATCGACCTGCAGCGCACGCGCGACGGCGCGCTCGTGGTGTTGCACGACTCGACGCTCGAACGCACGACGGACGTCGAGGACGTCTTCCCCGATCGCGCGCGCGTCGTGACCGTGAGAGGTGAGGCGCGACGGCAGTGGCCGCTCGCCGACTTCACGCTCGACGAGATCAGACGACTCGACGCGGGACGCTGGTTCGACGCGCGCTTCGCGGGCACGCGCATCCCGACCTTCGGCGAGGCCATCGCCGCCGTGCGCGGACGGACGGGCCTGTTCATCGAGCTGAAGGCGCCCGACCAGTACCCGGGCATCGAGCGCGAGATGATCGCGGAGCTGAAGGCGGCCGGACTCGATCAGCCGTGGGCCGATCCGCGTACGCCGGTACTGCTGCAGTCGTTCACGGTGAGCAGCCTGCGACTGCTCGCGACGGACCTGCGGACGCCGCTCCCGATTCACCTGCTGTTCGGGCCTGCCGACGCGGCGCGCTGGACGTCGGCAGAGGGACTTGCCGAGGCGCGTACGTTCGCCACGGGCCTGAGTCCAGACAAGCAGGTGATCCGCACCGACCCCACGCTCATCGCTCGAGCGCGTGCGCTCGGCATGCCCGTCACCCCGTACACTTTCCGCGCGTCGGCGGTCGGCACGTTCGCCGACGTGACGGCGGAGATCCAGGCCGCCCTCGCGCAAGGCGTCGACGGCGTCATCACGGACAACCCGGACAAAGCCGGACCACGGTGAGGTGGAGACCGGCAACCGGCAAAGGGCAACCGGCAACCGTTCGGTCGGGCGGGCCCGGCCCGAAGGTCGCCCCACATCTGCTGATGGAGCGAACGTCGCGCCATAGCGCGAAGCGCGCCGGCGGAAACCCGTTCGTCAGCGGACGAGGACGTATTCGCCGCGGTCGGCGTCGCGGCGGAAGTCCACGGCTTGGTAGCCGTTGGCGAAGAGCGCCTGGAACTGCGCGCGCGTCTTCATGCGCCAGTCGAGCGCGATGTCCGGGGCCTCCTGCAGCATCGTCGAGAAGCGGGACGGAATCGGCACGCGGACGACGTCATCGTCGGGCAGCGTCGATGCGGGTTCGTAGCCGTGCCAGCCGTCGCGTTCGAGCATGACGCCCGCCGGCGACCCCGCTTCCGTCGTGGCGCGTGCCTGCCGCGGCGATCGCACGGGCACGCCGTCGGCGTCGATCGACCAGTTGATGATGAAGCGATCCGTCGGTGCGCCGCGATGCAGCGTGCTCGACGAATCACCGTATACGTGCTCGCCGTATTCCGACACCACGCCGCCAAGCTTGACCAGATTGAGGTACGCGTTGAGGCTCTGGAGCGGATCGTAGGTCCACTGGATCTCGCTGTAACCGCGCGCCGCCACGCGTCGCGCCTGTTCGAGTTTCAGGCGCGTGCCGAGTCCAGAGCTGCGCAACGCGTCGTCGACGCCGGTCATGTGCGACCAGTGCACGCGCCGGCCGTGGCGATCGCCGGGGACCGACAGCGCGAAGCCGCAGATGTCCTCGTCGGTGAACGCGCCGAGCAGCAGCGCACCCGACTTGACGAGCGCCACGAGCAGCAGCACCGGGCTGACGTCCACATCGTCGAGCCGCCAGACGCGCCGCTCCATCTCCTGCACGAGACGGATGTCGTCCACGCTGGTCAGCTCACGAAAATCGACGTCTGTACTCATGCTCGCGCGCACCTGTAGGATTCTCGCATGTCGAATGCCGACGCCCACGCGCGTCCCCGCGATCTCACGGCTGCCGCCCCCCTGCGCCTGACGGCGATCGAACTCCGGTTCATCGAGCTCTCCCTCGTGCGGCCGTTCGTCACAAGCTTCGGCCGCACAGACTCGCGCATCGTCCCGCTGCTCCGCATGCAGGCCGATGGCGTGGAGGGATGGGGCGAGGTGGTGGCCGATCGCGAGCCACTCTTCAGTTCCGAGACCGTGTCGACGGCGAAGCATGTGCTCGTCGACTGCTTCATCCCCGCGCTGCTCCAGACATCGCTGTCGTCGGTCGAGGACGTGGCGGGCGCGCTGCGGCACTTCAAGGGGCACCGGATGGCGAAGGCCGGCCTCGAACTCGCGTTCATGGATCTCGCGGCGCGGACGCGCGGCGTCTCGATCGCCGAAGCGATTGGTGGCGTCCGCGATCGCGTGGCCGTCGGCGTGAGCCTCGGCATCGAGCCGGCCGTCCCGGCGCTCGTCGATCAGGTGCTGCGGCACGTGGCGCAGGGCTACCAGCGCATCAAGCTGAAGATCCGGCCGGGATGGGATGTCGACGTGGTGCGCACCGTGCGTGAGGCGTACCCGGAAGGGTGGCTGTCTGTGGACGCCAACACCGCGTACACGCTCGCGCAGGCCGATCACCTGCGGGAGCTCGATGCGTTCGACCTGCTGATGATCGAGCAGCCGCTCGCGCCCGACGACATGGTCGATCACGCAGTACTGCAGAAGATGCTGCGCACGGACATCTGCCTGGACGAGACGATCGTCCACACGCGCGCGGCGGCGCATGCGCTCGCCATGGGCAGCTGCCGGTTGATCAACATCAAGATCGGGCGCGTGGGCGGGTACACCGAGGCGCTCGGGATCCACGATGTGTGTCAGGCGCACGGTGCGCCGGTGTGGTGCGGCGGCATGCTGGAGAGCGGCATCGGCCGCGCGCACAACCTCGCGCTGGCGAGCCTGCCGAACTTCACGCTGCCCGGCGACATCTCCGCCAGCAAGCGCTACTGGACGCGCGACATCACCGAGCGCCCGTTCGAAGTCGACGCCGACGGCACGGTCGCCGTCCCACAGGGCCCCGGCATCGGCGTCGCGATCGACGAGGACTTCCTCGACACGATCACCGTCGAACGCCTGGTTTTCACCGGCAACTGACGCATCTCCCGAATATGTAGGGCCGCCCCTACGCACGCTATTCCGACTACACGACTATTCGTCGAGGGCGAGGAGGATGGCGGCGGCGAGGGCGGCGCGGTCGGTGAGCGACTCGATCACCACGTGTTCGTGGCGCGCGTGCGCGCCGTCGCCGTCGGCGCCGAGGCCGTCGAGCGTGGGGATACCGAGAGCGGCGGTGAAGTTGCCGTCGGACGCCCCACCCGTCGATCCTTCGGCAACGTCGATGCCCATCGACGCGCCGGCGTGGCGCGCGAGTTCGTAGAGCGCGCGCGATTGCGGCCCGCGTTCCATCGGCGGTCTGTCGAACCCGCCGTGACGCGTGAGCACGACGCGCGGGTCGTGCGCGCGCAGCGCGTCCCACGCCGCTTCGATGCGCGCCTGTTCTGCCCGTTCCGACACGCGCACGTCGACCTCGATGCTCGCGTGTTCGGCGATGACGTTGGTACGCGTGCCGCCGCTGATGACGCCCGTGTTGATGGTGGTGCCGCGCGCCGGGTCTTCGAGTGCCTGGAGCGCAAGCACCTGTCGCGCGATCTCCGTGACCGCCGACGCACCATCCTGCGGCGCCACGCCCGCGTGCGCCGCCACGCCGTGCGCGTCGAGCCGGAACGTGCCGATCCCCTTGCGCGCCGTCTTGAGCACGCCGCCCGGCAGCGACGGTTCGAACACGAGCACGGCGATACTTTCCCGCGCCGCCGCCTCGATCGCCGCGCGCGATGCCACGCTGCCGACTTCCTCGTCGCTCGTGAACAGGATGTCGACGCCGATCGTTCGCAGGTGCGGCGCCGCGAGCGCCGCCGCCAGCCCCGCGATCACGAGCCCTGCCTTCATGTCGAACGTGCCGGGACCATACAGACGCCCGTCGCGAATCTCCACCGGCATGGTCGCCAGCGTCCCGACAGGCCAGACCGTGTCGAAGTGCCCCAGCAGCAGCACACGCCTGCCGTCCGAGCGAAGCGAGGCGGCAGCCATGAGCGAGCGTGAGAACTCGCCGCCAGGCGAGTCCTGATGCGAGTCGAATGGCGCTGCACTACACTCGCGTAACATCCCCATCACGGCA
This sequence comes from Acidobacteriota bacterium, assembly GCA_020845575.1. Lineage (NCBI taxonomy): Bacteria > Pseudomonadati > Acidobacteriota > Acidobacteriota bacterium. The sequence goes on from JADLFL010000001.1 coordinate 35,935, forward strand.
TCCGCGCACCGCGCTAGCGCCGCATCGTCGCCACTCGGCGACTCGATGCGCGCGAGCGCGGTGATTGCGTCGACCATCCAGTCCTGCCGCGCGCGCGCTTCCGCGCGCAACGCCTGCCCGTCGAATCTGATCATGTCCGTCATGTCGTCGCTTGCTGAATTCCGCTGCCCGCTGCCCGCTGCCCGGGTGCATGTTGTCAGCGTGTGCCGAGCCGCGCGATGTCCACCTGCTGCCCAGCGGCCATGACCATCCTGACGTGGCGGATGGCGCGGATGTCGTCGGCAGGATTTCCGTCGACGACGAGGAGGTCCGCTGCCGCACCCTGACGGATCGCACCGAGATCCGTGCCGCCGACGCCGAGGAATGCCGCCGCATTGGTGGTGCCCGCCGTCAGCGCCTGCGCGGGTGTGAGTCCGCTCTCCACCAGCAGTTCGAGTTCGCGCCATGGCGCTTCGCCGCGGCCGGCGTGTGGCACCTCCGTGTGTCCGCCCATCACGATGCGCGCACCGTTGTCGTGCAGCCGCCGCACGAGCGCCTGCATGCGCGCGAACCCTTCCGCGCGTCGCGCTGCCGAAAGAGTAGAGCCCGCCGGCACGGCGTCTGTCGGTCGTCGCTCGAAGACTGCGAGCGTCGCGTCGACGAACGGGCGCGTGCGTGCCACGACTGCATAGAGCCGTTTCGCATCCGGTCCGTCGAGATCGATCTCGGCGAAGAGCGCGTAGCGACCGTCGCGGCGCGCACCGTTGTCGGCGAGGACGGCCTGGCGGTAGCGTTCGGCCTGCATCGGCGAGGCGATCGCCGTGCCGAATGACGTGATGTGCTCGATGCCCGTCATCCCGGCGTCGAGCAGGTCGCGCGCGTCGAGGATCTCCAGATGCGCGGTGCTCGGCACACCGCGCGTCCGGCACGTGTCGATGACGGCGAGCGCACTGGCGAGCGACAGGCGGAAGTAGATCTTGATCGCCGTCGCACCGCCGTCGATCGCGCGCTCCACCTGTCGGCGCGCTTCCTGCGGGTCGCGTGCGACGACCGCGTCGGCGGGATACGCGGGTCGCTCGCCGTCGATGTGCGGGCCGGTGAGGAAGAGCCGCGGACCGGGCAGTCGCTCGTCGGCGATGAGGCGCCGGAGAGGCTCGTGTACTTCGAGCCACTCACCCGGATCGCGGAACGCCGTGATCCCGTGCGCGAGCTGCCGCAACGCCATCGCCGGGTCTTCCTCGATATGGAAGTGGCAGTCGATGAGGCCGGGCAGGATGGTGCCCCCGTCGATCCGCGTGACGGACGCGCCGTCCGGGATCGGCACATGACCGACCGCGCCAGCGGCAACGATGCGTCCGTCGAGCACGACGACCCGCGCGCCGTTGTCGGTGATGAGACGCGTCCCGTCGAACAACCGCCGCGCCTCGATCGCCACGCGCCCCGGCGCCGCCGCTTGCCCCGCCCACGCACCACGCGTGCCGACAACAGCCCCCGCCGCCGCGAGCCCCCACCTCAGAATCGCGCGTCGTGACGGCCCGGTGCCGGGCCGTGCATCGCACTGCCGTCCGGTGCCCGGTGCCCGCTGCCCGGTACCCGGCTGTGCCTTCCCCGGTTGCCGGTTGCCCGTTGCCGGTTGCCGGTCCCCCCTCACACCTCCCTCACCAACCCCGCCCGTGTGGCGGCCGTGTTGCGGACGAGCGTGAGCATGGCGAGCAGCGCGAACCATGGAACGATGCTGGCACCGATCATCACGGGAGTGAAGGAGTACTCGTCGGCCATCCAGCCCGTGAGGTAGATCGCGGCGATCGTCCCGAGGCCGGCGCCGGTGCCGCCCAAGCCGCTCACGGACGCCACTGACGCGGAATCGTAGAGGTCGGCCGGCAGGTTGAGCACGACTGTCGAGAACGCCGCGTAGGCGAACGTGGAGACGGCGAAGCACGCGATGATCGCGGGCAGCGACACGACCCACAGCGTCGGCACGAGCATGGTCATGCCGATGGCGCCCATCACGCCGATCGCCTTGCGCGCCGCGCCAACGGACCAGCCGCGCGCGATGAGGCGGCTCGACACGCCGCCACCGAAGAAGTTGCCCGCGTCGGCGGCAAGGAACGGCACCCAGAACGCGAGCAGCCCTTCCTCGATGCTGAAGCCACGGCTTACGAGATAGATGGCGAACCAGTCGGTGATGAAGAACCACACCGGATCCGTGAAGGTCTTCGAGAGCACGTAGCCCCACGTCTGCGGCAGCCTGATCAGCGTGCGATAGGGGAGCGCCGTGCCCGTTGCGTGCTCGGCGGCGTCGAGTGCCTTGTCGCGCCGCAGCATCTCGCGTTCCTCATCGGTGATGAGCGGGTGCGCGTCGGGCTTGCGGTAGAGCAGGAGGAACAGCGCGAGCCAGACGAAGCCGAGGGCGCCCGTGATGATGAACGCCGGCCGCCAGCTCCCGAACGCCGCGTAGAGCGACAGCACCAGCCACGGTGCGATGGCGGCGCCCACCGACGAGCCGCTGTCGAAGAGCGCGACGGCCCAACCGGACTCGCGTCGGGGGAACCACTCGGAGACGGCCTTGGTCGCACCGGGCCAGTTGGCGGCTTCGCCGAGACCCAGCAGGAAGCGCGCGCCCATGAACGACCCCAGGCCCGTCGCCATCGATGTGGCCATCGCCGCCACGGAGTACCACGCCACGCCGAACGCCAGGCCGTTGCGGGTGCCCAGCTTGTCGATCACGCGCCCCGCGATCGTCTGGCCGACGGCGTAGGCGACGCGAAACGCGATGAGCACGCGGGCGAAGTCGGCGTTGCTCCACTCGTAGAGGCGCTTGAGCTCCGGTGCGAGCACGGCCAGCGTCTGCCTGTCGATGTAGTTGATGACCGTCGACAGGAACAACAGTCCGCCGATGTACCACCGCAGCCCGCGTACACGACGCGCCATGCCGTCTCCTCGCGATGAACCACCTCCGCCCGGGCGCGCGGGCCTCGCGGACGCACGGCACGGCCGTTTGCAGAAAACGCGTGAAGCTTAGCGCACGGCTCGGGTAATCTGCTCGGTCATGGCCGCTCGTCGTCCCCCTCGTCGTGTCCTGGTCACCCGCGCGCTGCTCGCGCTGGTGATGTCCGCACTCGTCGTCGCCATGCCCGGCGCGCAGGCGCCGCGCACCGCGGCGACCGCCGCAGCGCGCGCCGGCGATCAGCCTGTGAAGCTCGTGTTGCTCGTGGCCGTCGACCAGTTCAGGGCCGACTACCTCACGCGCTTCGGCGCGCCGCGTGCCGGCCTGCGCACGCTGGTGACGCGCGGCGCCGTGTTCACCAACGCGTACCTCGAGCACGGACACACGGTGACGGCCGTCGGCCACTCGACGATGCTCACGGGCGCGACTCCGTCGGTGAGCGGCATCATCGCGAACTCGTGGTACGAGCGATCGACGAAGGGTAATGTCGAGAGCGTCACCGACGCCACCGTCCGCATCGTCGGCGGCGAGGGGTCGGCGCCGGGCGTGTCGCCGCGTCGCCTGCTCGTGACGACGCTCGGCGATCAGCTGAAGCTGGCATCACCGGCGGCACCGGGCTCGTCCGAGGCGCCGCGGGTGATCGGCATCTCGATCAAGGACCGGAGCGCGATCCTGCCGTCGGGGCACGCGGCGGACGCGGCGTACTTCGTGCGCAACGGCAAGTTCGTCACCAGTTCCTACTATCGCGACGCGCTGCCCGCGTGGGTGGAGGCCGTCAACGCGAAGGACCTGATCGGGAGCCAGGCAGGGAAGCGGTGGGAGTTCGAGGGGGGCGTCCACGAGTATCCGGCCGAGCCGGGCTCACGCCTGACGACGGACGTGCTGACGGGGCCCGTCGGCAACGAACTGGTGCTCGCGATGGCCGCCGGGGCGCTCGAGCACGAGCGACTCGGGCAGCGCGGCGTGACGGACGTCCTCACGGTGAGCTTCTCGGCCAACGACTCGGTCGGTCACAAGTACGGGCCCGAGTCTCCGGAGGTCCGCGACATGACGGCGCAGGTCGATCGGCAGATCCAGCGTCTCTTCGACGAGATCGAGAAACGCGTCGGCCTTGCGAACGTGCTTGTCGCCTTCACGGCCGATCACGGCGCGCTGCCGCTGCCCGAAGCCATCACGGCGCTGCGCATCCCCGGGGGCCGGTTCAAGGCGCAACTCGTGCAGGATGCCGTCGAGGCGGCGCTCGACGCGCGATTCGGCCAGGCCACGTGGGTCGAGAGCATGTCGCTGCCGCAGATCTACCTGAATCACGCGTTGCTCGCCGAGAAGAAGATCGAGCCGGTGCTGGCGCGTCGCGTGGCGGCCGAGGCGGCGGCCACCGTGCCGCACGTCGCGCGCACCTATACGCGTGACGCGATCGTCAACGGGCAGATGGAAGGCGACCACATCTCCGAACTCGTCGTCCGTGCGTACCATCGCGAGCGGTCCGGCGATCTGTTCGTGGTGCTCGAGCCGAACTGGACGACGGCCACGACCGGGACGTCGCACGGCACCCCGTACGGATACGACGCGCACATCCCGCTCATCATCATGGGCCCGGGCGTGAAGCCCGGCACGTACCCGCGCAACGTGGCGCTCAACGATCTCGCGCCGACACTGGCGACGGTGCTCGGCGTCGAGCCGCCCAATGGATCGCAGGGGCACGCGATTGCCGACGCGATTCGCGGGGGCGCGCGCGCGGTGTTGCCGCTGCCGGCCAAGAAGCCCGCGGCGCACGCCGGCACGCCGTGATTCGCGTCTCCGACGCGATCGTCCTGCACGAACGCGAGCTCGAAGAGCGCTTCGTCCGCGCGTCCGGGCCCGGCGGGCAGAACGTCAACAAGGTCTCGACGGCCGTGCAGTTGCGCGTGGACGTCTCGTCCACCACGCTCCCGGCTGCTGTCAAGGCGCGCCTCATCAGGCTCGCGGGCACGCGCGTGACGGGCGAGGGCGTGCTCGTCATCGAAGCGCGCGAGTACCGCACGCAGGCGCAGAATCGCGTCGCCGCGCGCGAGCGGCTCGCCGCGCTGCTGGAGCAGGCCGCCACGCCGCCGCGCCCGCGCCACGAGACGCGCCCCACGCGCGCGTCGAAGGTGCGGCGCCTCGAAGACAAACAGAAGCGCGGCGACGTCAAGCGCGCCCGCCGCTCCCGCGACGACGACCCGTAGGGCCGAGGCCGCCGGAACGCCCGACCTCCTGCACGGCATCGGAGGTATGCTGACGTGGTGTTCGCGTTTGGCGACGTCCTTCGACTGCTGGAGCGTCTGAAGACGGAAGGCGTGGTCGTGGACTACGCGATTGCGGGTGCCATGGCCGCCAACTTCTGGGACGAGGCCGTGGCGACACAGGATCTCGACGTCGTGGTGATCGTTTCCGAGTCCGACTCGCCGCTCGATCCGTTGCGCCCGATCTTCGACCGTCTCCCGGAGGCCGCGTACCCGCGCAGGGGGGAGCACATCGAGATCGCAGGCGTACCGGTACAGTTCCTTCCCGCGTGGAATGCGCGTGTCGCGACTGCCGTGCGCGACGCACACGAAGGACCGTACGATCCGGAAGACGGTGATGGCCCGCGTCTCAGAGTGATGACGCCCACTCATCTCGCGGCGATCTGGCTGGCCGACGCAAGTGCGCTGACCCCGCGTCGACGCGAGCGAATCGCACGGTTTCGCGAAGCCGCTCTGATCGATGAGGCCCTGCTGCAGCGGCTACTGCCGGACCACGCATGACCGATGCCCGACGATACTTCGACGCGAAAGCGGTCTGGCATGCCGAGCAGCGGCGGCTGGCGCCGAAAGAGAAGGTGGCGATCGTGCTGAAGCTGCAGCAGCGTGAAGTGGAGTTGAACCGCGCCCGCGCCGCTGCCGGACGACCGACACGACCGATGGTCGTCTGGAACGTCAAGCCGTAGCGGGAATGCCGCGATGCCAGGGGCAATGACACCAGGCGCGTCGTGGGACCGTTCGCACGCACCTCTCCCGTAGATGTAGGGGCACCCCTTGTGGGTGCCCGGTGCCGTAGCGCGAAGACAGATCAGTCGTTGCGGAGGGCGATCAGTGGGTCGACTGACGCTGCGCGGCGTGCGGGAGGCCGGCGGCGACGAGGGCGGTGGCGGCGAGGGTAGCCAGCGCCAGGGCGAACACACCGGCGTCGTGCGCGGGGACTTCGGACAGGAACGCTTCGATCGCCGCGCCGAAGAACCACGCGCCGATGAGGCCGATCGCGAGGCCTGCCGTCACGAGCACGCCGGCACGGTCGAGGATCATGGCGAGGATGCTGCGCGGTGCGGCACCGAGTGCCATGCGCAGGCCGATCTCGCGTGTGTGCTGCGCCACCGCGTAACTCACCACGCCATACAGGCCGATCGCCGCGATGAGCAAGCCCACGCCACGGTCGGTCAGGTTATCCGGTGCCCGGTGCCCGTCATTCATCATTCGTCATTACCGCGGCAGCCCCGGTGTCACGCGGAGCGCGTTGGCGTAGTAGACCTTCTTCAGCACCGCGTCTGGGAGTTCCATGCCGTACAGCTTCCAGAAGGCGTGGTAGTTGCGGTAGTAGTCGAAGTACTCGTCGCCGGTTTCGAAGACGCGCCAGTAGTACGGGTACTCGCGCGGCGCGTAGGCGTCCTTGCCGAACAGGATGCGGTCCTGGTACTTGATGAAGAACGCGCGCGCCGACCGCGGGGCGCGGCCGAATTCGTAAAGGACGGCTGACACTTCGAGCACCATGTTCGGCAGCGCGTCGAGCGCGGCGGCGGCGCGCTTCAGGTCGTGGCCGTAGTAGCCGAAGTGCGCGGCGATGTACCGCGTCTTCGGATTGGCGGCGAACATCCGCTCGCGTTCGCCGATGAGATCCTCGAACGACGGCTGTCCCGGCGCGTTGTTGCGGCGGCTCGGGAAGAGCGCCAGTTCCAGCCACCGCTCGTTGCGGTAGTCCATCGGCGCGAAGAACTCCATGGGTTCCGCCGTGTGGATCAACACGGGGATGTCGAGCCGCGCGCAGGCCTGCCACACCGGGTTCAGCACCGGGTCGTCGAGCTTCAGGCGGCTGCCATCGCTGCGGCGCGTGGTGAGCCCGAGGTTCTTGAAGATCTTCAGGCCGATCGCGCCGTTGCGGACCGAAGCCTCGAGATCGGCCACCGCCTTCCCGGCCCAGCCCGGCGCGTCGGCGCCGTCCCAGTTCACGTTGGCGAACACGCGGAAACGATCGGGATAGGCGCTCGCCTTGATGAAGTCCGTCTTCTGCTTGATGGCGTCCGGACTCGCGCCGCCGCTGAGGTTCACGAGCACGCGCACGTTCAGCGCGTCGAGCTCGCCGATCAGGCGTTCGATGTTCTCGGCTGTCGGCCCCGTGTGACTGTGGATGTCGACGACAGGGAACTTCGCCCTGGGCACCAGGTGCGTCTCTGTCACCAGCGTCGAGCGTGGACGGTAGTCGAGGATGCTCGGCGCCGGCAGTTCCGGCGCCTGGCATCGTCCGGCGCGCACTTCCGTCGTGCCTGGTGGACACTGCCCGTTGGCGTCAGGCGCGGTTGCGGATCCGCCGCCGCGAGGCTGTGCGACGACGCCGAGCGTGACGGCGATGATGGCGAGCGCGATGAAGCCGACGAGGGGAGAGCGGTCCGTGGCCATGGGCAGACTCTACCCCGGCTGTCGTCCCGCGGCGAACGGGTGACGCGCATTCGTCCCGGATCCGTGGCGCCACCCGCGCGGATGTGCGTATGCTTGAGCTTCACTGGACCCACATGCACGACCACTGGTCCGACGTCCGCCGCATCTTCCTGGAAGCCTCCGAGCGCGACGGAGGCGCGTCGTGACGCGGCAGGACATCGCGCCGCTGCTGGCCGGTACGGCCGCCGGTGAGGAAGAGGCCGCCGCGCGGCTCTTCGCGATCGTCTACGACGAGCTGCGCCGGCTTGCCGCGTCGGCATTGCGCCGGGAACGCGCCGATCACACGCTGCAGCCGACGGCGCTCGTGCACGAGGCGTTCCTGCGCCTGGTGGACGTGCCGGAGGAGCAGTGGCACGACCGTGGCCACTTCGTGGCGCTGGCCGCGCGGGCGATGCGACGCGTGCTGGTGGACCACGCACGCGGACGCAACACGCTGAAGCGCGGCAAGGCCGACCTGCGCGTCCCGTTCGAAGGCGTCGACGTGGCGGCGGGGGAGCCGACGGGCGTCGATCTCGTCGCGCTCGACACGGTGCTGGAACGCCTGGCCGCGCTCGATCCGCGCCAGGCCCGCATCGTCGAACTCCGCTTCTTCGGGGGCCTCACCGTCGACGAAACCGCCGCCCTCATCGGCACCTCCACCCGCACCATCAAGCGCGACTGGCAGATGGCACGCGCATGGCTGCGGCGAGAGCTCGCACGGATCGACGACGACGCCTGACGTCCTCCCGGCGGGGACCGTGGCCCCGCTCCTTCCTCGTTTGCGCATTGTCTAGTTGAAGAACTCGCTCATCCATGAGCTCTTCGGTGGACAAATGTCATTTGATGCGAAGACAAACGATAGCGATCGGCGCGCCCACGTAGTTGCGGCGGGTGAGCCGACTCACCAATTGAACGCGCAGGGACGCCTGCGCGGCACCGAAGCGGACCGCGCGCGGCTCCAGGCGTGGGCGCGTTCCACGACGGCGCCGCACAGGCTCGTCCTGCGCAGCCAGATCGTCCTGCATCTGCTCGATGGGCGCAGTCAGGTGAGCGTGGCGCGTCTGCTCGGCGTGTCGCGCGACACCGTGTGCCGCTGGGAGCGTCGCTTCGCTGTCGAGGGGGTCGACGCCCTTCGACACGACAGGCCCGGACGCGGTCGTCGTCCGGGACGCAACGCCACGCATGTCGCCCGCGTGGTCGAGGCCCTGCGCACGTCGCCGACGGGCTCGTGGAGCGTGCGCCGACTCGCCGCGCACGTGGGCATCAGCGCCGCGTCGGTGCAGCGCATCTGGCGCGACGTCGAGCGCCGCGGCGCGCAGTCGGAGTCGCTGTCAGGACAAATCGTGAGTCGCGACACCCGCGCGGTGGCGTCGCTCGCTGGCAAGGACCTTGCCTCTCGCGGTCGTGATCTCGTGCGTCGCTCCACCGTGTCTCAGGAAGAGTCCCCATGTCGATGATTCACCGCTTTCTCGTCGGTTCATTTGCCGCACTGGCGCTGCTCGTCACCAGTTCCACGGCCTTCGCCGCGCCCATCTTCGTGGGGCAGTTGTCGGGAGATGACTATCCCACCGGCCTGCAGTTGACGGTGTGGAACTTCTCGGCGTCCTGGCCCGACTCAGGGGACGTGTTCGAGGACCTGAAACTCGAGGTGAGGGGCCAGAACGGCGACGTGTTGGCGGAGTACGACAGGTTGCATCTCGACGTCGACGATTTCTGGAGTCCAGATTTCGAGCCCGGTGCGGTCGTCGTGGCTTTCGGACAGGCCCATACGGTCGCGCTGTCTCTGACGTTCAGAGGCCAACTGCTCTCAGCGTCGTTGTTCGCCTGCGCGCTCGACGCCCAGGACGCCGAAGGGTGCTTTGTAGAGGTGGACATGGTCGACGAGGTGTGGCGACTGGCTGGCGCGTCGATCATGTACACCCCCACTCCCACGCCCACGCCGATCCCGGAATCGCCGGCGTTCCTGCTTCACGCCGCGTCGGCAGTCAGCGCACTCGCAGCCGTACGTCTGCGCCGCCGCCGGCGTACTACGCACACCTCCTGACGTCTCCCTCCATCCAACCGCTCCGCCCACGCCGCATCCGCTCGACATGAGACACAAGGGACTGACCGCCGCCATCCTGCTGTTCCTCGCGAGCCTCGCGGGGGCCGGCCATCAGGTGCGCCTTCAGGCGGGCGCACTGACGCTTGTCGATCCTGGCCGCGTGTCGGCCGGCGTGCTGGTCAATCTGACAGGTACGGGGTTCGCGACAACGGCAACGGCCAACGACGTCACGTTCACGCCGGCGGGCGGCAATGCGGTGACCGTGCGCGCGTCAGCCATCGCGACGGTCAACGCGGCGCAGGGCATTCGCCGCCTGTCCGTCGCCGTTCCGGCGCTCCCGCTGGGGCAGGCGTCCATCCGCGTACGCAACACGACGACCGGTGAAGAGAGCACCGCGGCGTCGGTCTCGATCGTCAGCATCACGCCGTCGGTCACCACGCTCCAGCAGGGTGAGTCGCGCGAGATCGTTGTCACGGGCTCGCCCGCCGCCGGGTTCACGTCGGGCGCTCGCGTGGCGCTTGGTGCGGGCATCACCGTCGGCGCGGTGACCGTCGCGTCGCCGACGAGCCTTGTCGTGCAGGTGTCCGTCGCGCAGAACGCGGCGCTCGGCGTGCGCAGTCTCGACGTCACGTCGCCAGGCGTCCTCGCGCGGGACAGGAGCATCAGCGTTGTCGCGCCATCGGCCACCAACGCGGCGCCGACGGTGAACGCCGGATCCGATCAGGCCGTCACGTTGCCCGCGGCCGCCACGTTGAACGGCACCGCGAACGACGATGGGCTGCCGGCCGGCAGCACGCTGGCGTTGCAGTGGTCGCAGGTGAGTGGGCCTGGCACCACGACGTTCGGCGCGCCGACGAGCGCGAGCACGTCCGCGACATTCTCGGCAGCCGGCACGTACGTATTGCGTCTCACGGCGAGCGACGGGGAGCTCAGCGCGAACAGCACGGTGACCGTCACCGTCACCGCGGCTCCGCCGGAGAACGCGGCGCCCACGGTCGATGCCGGCGCCGACCAGGCGGTGACGCTGCCCGCTGCTGCCACGTTGAACGGCTCCGCAAACGACGATGGGCTGCCGGCCGGGAGCACGTTGGCGTTGCAGTGGTCGCAGGTGAGCGGGCCTGGCACCACGACGTTCGGCGCGCCGACGAGCGCGAGCACGTCCGCGACATTCTCGACAGTCGGGACTTACGTATTACGTCTCACCGCGAGCGACGGCCTGCTGAGCGCGAGCGACACGGTGACGGTCACCGTTGCGGAACAGGGCGGCGGGGGCGTCGATCCGACGCCCGCCAACCGCGCACCGGCTGTCGACGCCGGCGTCGATCGCGTCGTGACGCTGCCCGCCGGCGTCACGCTCGACGCGCAGGTGACCGACGACGGCTACCCGGCACCGTCCGCGTTGCAGATCACCTGGGAGCAACTGTCAGGCCCGGCGCTGGCGACGTTCGCCACGCCGACCCAGGCATCGACGGGGGTGTTCTTCCCGAACGCCGGCGTCTACGTGCTGCGCGTCAATGCGAGCGATGGTGACCTCTCGTCGTCAGACGAAGTGCGCGTCACCGTCAATCCGGCCCCGCAACCCGCGAACGCCGCGCCGGTCGTCACGGCCGGCGCGGCAGCCACCATCGTCCTGCCCTCGCCGATGGCGCTGAGCGCCACGGTGACCGACGACGGCAGGCCGGCGCCCGCGCGCATCGTCGTCACCTGGAGTCAGGTGAGCGGTCCCGGCGTTGCGGTGATCGCCGATCGCGGCAGCGCGATGACGAGCGCGACGACCACCGTGGCCGGCACGTACGTCTTCCGCGTGACGGCCGACGACGGGGCGCTCGCCGGATCGGCGGAGATGACGGTGGTCGTGCAGCCGGAGCCGCCGCCCGTCAACGCGCCGCCGACGATCAGCGTGGCGGGCGATGCCCGCGTGACGCTGCCCAGCGCCGCGATGCTGCGCGCGACGGTCGCCGACGATGGCCGTCCGACGGCGGCGCCGCCGGCCGTGTCGTGGTCGAAGGTGACCGGACCCGGCGTGGCGGTGTTCGCCTCGCCGGCCGCCGCCTCATCGGCCGTGACGTTCTCGCAGGCAGGTACTTACGTATTGCGCGCGACGGCCAGCGACGGCCTGCTGTCGGCCAGCGCCGACGTCACCGTCATCGTCGACGCCGCGCCACCCACCAACACGATGCCGCGCGTCGACGCGGGCCCCGACGTGCGTGCGGTGATGGGCACGCCGCTGCCGCTCGTCGGTCAGGTGCAGGACGATGGCCTGCCGAGCGGGTCGTCGCTCTCGACGCAGTGGTCGATGGCGATCGGCCCGTCGACGGTGTCGTTCGCCGCCGCGGGCAGTCTCGCCACGACGGCCACCTTCGGCATGCCTGGCCGCTACGTGATCGAACTCGTCGCGAGCGATGGTGAGCTCGTCGGCAGCGACACGCTCGTCGTGAACGTCGTGCCCGCGGAGGGCGACGACCTGCTGGCGCCCGTCATCACGCTCGACGGCCCGACGCGCGCGCTGCCAGGCACAGAGGTGCGCGTCACGGCGCGCGTGTCCGATGACGTGGGCGTCACGCGCGTGACGTTCGTCGTCGATGGCGAGCCGCGCGATCCCCAGACGACAGCGCCGTTCGCCACGCTCGTGCGCCTGCCGGACGTGGCGGCGCCGGGGCAGATCGTGCGCGTACGCGCGACGGCCGAGGACGCGGTCGGACACGTCAGCGCCGACGAACTGGCGATCGCGATCGCCTCGACGCCCGACGTCACGCCTCCGGAGCTCGATCTGCGCACGCCCGAGGCCACGCGGCCCGGCGACACGGTGACGGCGCTCGCCCTCGCCTCCGACGAATCAGGGATCGCGCAGGTCGAGTTCTTCGTCGACGAAGTGTCGGTGGGTGTCGACACCGATGCCCCGTACGAGTGGGCGTACGCGGTGCCGGTGTCGAGACCGGCGGGCCCGCTGGCCGTCCGCGCGGACGCCGTCGACAACGCGGGCAATCGCGCGTCGGTCACGCGCGTCGTGCAGGTGACGGCCGACGCCGATACCACCGCGCCGACGGTGTCGGTGTTCGCGCCCGCGACAGCGTTCGGTGGCGCGACGGTGCAGGTCGAAGCCGTGGTCACCGATCCGGGCGGCGTCGCTGGCGTCACGTTCTCGGTCGCGGGGCTGACGATCGACGATCTGCGCAAGGCGCCGTGGAGCGTGCCGGTGTCCGTTCCCGATCTGCCTGTCGGCACCACGCTGCAGGTCACCGCCGTCGCGCGTGACTTCTCCGGCAATACCGGCAGTGCCTCGGCGACGATCACGATTGTCGATCGGCCGATCACGGGCGTCGGGCTCGTCACCGGACGCGTGTTCGACGATCGCTCGGGCCTGCCGCTGGCGGGCGCGCGCGTGGCGATCACTTCTGGTGTACCCGGTGGCCCCGTCTCGTTCAGGCGCGACATCATCAGCGACGCCGCGGGCCGCTATCAGGTGGACACGCCGGCGGGCGCGGTGCGCGTGGTCGTCCAGTTGGACGGCTACGTGCAGACGACGCGTATGGTCGATGTCGCGGCTGGTGCCATCGCGTCTGTCTTCGACGCGCGCCTCACGCCGCGCGGCACGGCCGTCCCCGTCACGTCGGCGGCGGGTGGCGCGCTGACGTCGGGCGCACATCGGCTCGACGTGGCCGCCGGGGCCGTCGTCGGATCGGCGGCGCTGACGCTCGCGCACGTGTCGGGTCAGGGACTCACGGCCCATCTGCCCGCCGGATGGACGCCTGTGGCCGCGGCGCACGTCGGGCCCGACGCGCAGGCGTTCGTGCTGCCCGTGTCGCTGTCGATGCCGCTCGACGTGGCGGTGCCCGCCGGACGCACGCCCGCGCTCGTGCAGTGGGACGCTGTTGCGGAGCAGTGGCGTGTCGTGGCCGATGCCGTCGCCGTGGCATCCGGTCGTATCGAGCACGGCGTCACGCGCGGTGGCCAGTACGTGGTCGTGCTCGCCGACGCGCTGCCGCTGGTGCCACCCGCCGCGGTGACAGGGGCGTGGCTCGCCGGCGTACCGCGGCCGGAACCGAGCGACAGCGTCACGAGCGCCGTGACGCCGGATCCGCGCGTGCTCTTCGCATCGCCAGACGCGCGATCGATGGTGACGGGCACCGTCACGTCGGTCGCGCCGGTGACCAGCGGCCTGTTCCTGCACGCGGCGCTCGACGAGACGTATGCGTTCGTCGACGGCGAGCGGTGGCGGCCCGTGGGTCGATTGCAGGACGTGGTGCTCTATCAGCGCCCGGCGGCGCCTCTCACGTCGGAAGCGACGGTGCCAGTCGGACCGTCGCGCGCGTTCGATCCGCTCTCGCTCCAGCGCGGCGTCATCAGCGTCGAACTGCGCATCCCGATCGCGCTCACCGGCGGCAGCATCGTCGGCAGCGGTGGCGGGACGGTGCAGGGAGACGATGAAGTCGAACTGGCGATTCCGGCCGGCGCCGTCGATGCCGCCACGCAGATGGCCGTGCGCCGCGTGCCCGTCGAGTCGCTCGGCCTGACGCTGCCCATCGGCGTGACGGCGCTCGACGCGATCGACGTGCTCGTGACGAGCCTCACGCAGCCGGCCAGCCTGAGCCTGCCCGTGCCCGCGGGGCTGACCGACGCCACGCGCGTCGTCGTCGCGCGCCTCACGGAGATCAACGGACGATCGGTCTACCAACTCGCGGGTCTTGCCGCCGTTGTCGGCGGCCGCGTGCAGGTGGTGCTCGAGGCCGGCGGACAGCCGACCGGACTGCCCGGGATCCGCGCCGCCGGCACGTACGTCCTGCTCCAGGCACCGAGTCCGCTCGGCTTTGCCGCCGGTCGCGTTGTCGATCCGGTTGGTGCGGCGGTGGTCGGCGCCGTCGTGACGCCGAGCACGCTGCCCGTGGTGTCGGTCTCGACGGCGGCAGGCGCGTACTTCGTCGCGGCGCCGAATGGCGCGGTCGTCGTGGCCGCGGCTGACGAACAGCGCGGCGATCGCGGTGAGCGGCCGGCGTTCCTGCCATCGCAGACGGTGACGCCGCTCACGCTCACGATCGTGCCCGTTCCGCCGCAGATCACGGCGGTGCGTCCGGCCGGCGACGCGCGTGGCGTGCTCGTCGACGACCCGGTGACCGTCACGTTCTCCGAGCCGATCGCCGCGAGCAGCGTGACGGGCGCCGTCCGTCTCGTGGGTCCTGGCGACGTCGACGTGCCGTTCACCACGGCGCTCACGCGGGGCGGCACGGTGCTCGAAGTGCGTTCGGTTGCCGCGTTCGAGACGGCGTCGCGCTACGTCCTCACCGTCTCGACGGCCATCACCGACCTGGCGGGACACGCGCTCCAGTCGGCGCTGACGAGTGCGTTCAGGACCGTGGATCTGTCGGGTCCGGAGGTGCCGCCGCCGGGCACCGTCACCGCGTCGGTCCCCGACGCCGGTGGTCGCGTCACGGTGACCGGTGCGCCGGGCACGGCGGTCCCCGGCACGCGCGTGTTCGTGGAGAACATGACGCGCGGCACGAGCGCGCTCGCGCTCACGACAGCCGACGGCAGCTTCGCGACGGGTCTCGTCGCGTCGGTCACCGATGTCCTGCGCGTCCGCATCGTGGACGAGGACGAGCACGCGACGATCGTGGCGATCGAGACGATGCGGCAGCAGAACCCCGACGGGTCGGTGTCGCAGGCGGTGTCGGCGGCGGGTGGCGTTGTCGAAGGACCGGAAGGCACGCGCGCGTCGATCAAGCCGGGCACGTTCCCCGCGGGGACCGTCGTGACGATGAAGGCCGTGCCCGTGGCCGACTTCCCGCGGCAGTTGTCCGAGGCCGAGCGCGTGAACTTCAGCCTGGAGAAGGCGATCAGCCTCGACTTCGACGGCGCGACGCCGGCGCACTACGTGGACGTCTCGTGGCCCGCGGGGCCGGAGGACAAGCCGACCGATCAGTGGGTGCTCACCGAGTCGATCTTCGTCAACGGCGAATGGGCGATGAACGTGACCGACACGGTGAAGTACCGCGACGGTCGCCTGACCACCGCGTCGCCGCCGTGCCCGGGCGTGACGGCCGCCGCCGTGTACGGCCTGCTCAAGTCGACGGTGCCGTACGGCCTGAACTACGCGCAGATGTATGCCGACGGCCGCTACAAGCTGAAGATGTCGATGGAGGTCTTCCAGAGCGCGCCCATCGCGATTCCCTACTCGGCATTCAGCGTCGAGTTGCCGAAGGTCGTCTGCTTCCCGGCGTTCGTCGGGCGCATGTCGATCACGCCGAACACGACGCGGGTCACTGTGCCGGGTGATGCCCTGCGGCCGGCGGACACGGCTCTGGAGGTGGAACTGAAGGGCCGATCCGCGCCGCTGCGGTTCGAGCGTCGCGTCGCCCCGTTTCACCTGCGCGTTCACGGCTTCAGGAACGATGCGTTCACCGTGTATGCCATCGGGCCCGAGGATCCGACCGGGACCAAGGTGCACGCGACGCGCTATGACAACGAGCGTTCGTTCATCGATGTGAACGAGGCCGACAAGCAGACGATGGACTTTCGCTTCGAGTCGTCGGGTGTCGCCTCGCCCGTCACGCTCGTTGTCGATCCCGACATCATCAGCAAGCCCGTGACGGCGTTCAAGGTCGTGGCCGTCAGAGCGAACGCATCCCTGGTCGCGCTGGTGGACGACCAGAAGATGACGGTCAACGTGCCGGGCGCGGTCGCTGACGTCGTCGCCGTCAAGGCGGTGACGCCCCATGACTACCTCGGCCTGGTGGACTTCGACCTGCGCCGCGATGTGCCGTTCATGACATTCCAGGCGGTTGGTCCCGGAAACCTGGTGCTGCGTGCATCGCCCGGCACCATCGATCCTCCGCGCGAGGAGATGGGCGGCGTCTCTGGACCCGCGAGGACCCGCCTCTACCTGGCGTCCGACGAGGATGGGTTCGGAGGCATTGACATTCCCTCTCAGGCGATCGTGCAGGGTGGCCTGGAGTTCCCGTTCGACGGACCAGAAGGCGCCACGTACAGAGTCGTCACCGAGTACGACACGCGACCCCCCTATGCGGTCGAGCTCCCGACCGTGAAGTACGTACTGCGGAACGTCAACACGGGGCAGATCCTGAAGACGATCTTCGGCCAGGCACCGCCGCGTGACGAACCCGTCGAACTACCGCCCCTGACCGACGACGACGTCAGTCCCACGCTGCTGTCCGCGCCGTCGAGGATGGACACGTTCGACCCAGCAGGTCTGCTGACATTCACGTTCTCGGAGTCGATGAACGTCGAGAGCGTCCGCAAGGCGATCGCGGTGATGTCGGGCGACGAGAAGGTCGCCGGGCAGGTCCGGATCTCGGACCAGAACCGGGTGGCCACGTTCGTGCCCGATGTGCCGTTGGACCTCGACAGGCGGTACACGGTCACGGTGAGCGGGGCACTGGACCTGGCCGGTAACACGCTCGCCGAGCCTGCGACGTTTCTCGTCAACACGTTCCAGCCGCGGTCGCTGTCGTTGCCCGACGCGGAGGAGACACCGACGGGCCTCTTCAAGGACACGGCCTGGTTGTTTCGCGACGACGGCACGCAGCGGAAACGACATCTCTTCGCCGTCCTTGGCGGCTCGCGGGACAACGTGCGGTGGCTGGACGGGACCGACCCGGCACGCCCGGTGTCGCGGGGGCTGAACACGGGGACGGAGAGTCTGCAGCGGATCGCGGCCATCGACACGGATCGGTTGCCGGCACTCGGGGCTGGCAGGCAGATGCTGCTGGCCACGACGTACTTCAACGTCAATCGCAGCGGGGTCCAGTTCTTCCGCGCTTCCGAGCCGGGTTCTCTCGACTACATGGGGGGCATGACCCTTTCGAACAGCCTGGTCGACGTGGCCGGATACGCACGCGGTGTGGTGCTGCACGAAGTGAGCTATGGCGTGGTGGCGATGGTCGCCGTGGAGAACCACGGTGTGATGGCTCTCGGCGTGACCGATGCCATCGCCGGTAGCGGGCGTGTGCGGACCACCTATCCGATGCTGCGCGTCAAGGACATCGCTCGATACAGGGACGGCGTAGTCGCTGTCGGTTGGGATTCCGACAACAAGGGCAAGCTCGTGGTGCTCGGAGAGTCGCTCAACGAACTCGCCGTTGGTCCGACCCCCGCGTTCGAGTCGCTGAGGCCAACTGTCGTCACGGTGGGAGAGGGCGTGCACATCGACCTCAATCGTGACGGCGAGCAGCAGGCAGACGAACGGATGGACATCGCCGTCGTCGGCACGCAGCAGTCGATCGTGGTCGTGCGGATCTCCAAGGCCAACGGCGAGCCCGACGCGTACCGATTCATGGACGTATCGGTCGACGGCGTCGTCAAGCAGATCGAGATCGACCAGGAGCGTTCGCGCGCGATTGCGCTCGTCGACTCGGGATCCGGTACGTTCCTCAAGATCGTCGACCTCGCTCGCGGGGAGATCGACCCTCCCGACGGCCAAGCGGATCCGCGGATCATCTACAGCCGCTCGTATCCACAGGGTGCCAACGGGCTGCGCCTGGACCGTGACACGGGACTTCTGTACATCTCGACGCCCTCCACGCTCGATACATGGCTCGTCGCCGATCGCTGCTGCGATCTCGGTGTCGAGTTGACCGCCGACCTCGACAAGAAGGCGCGCGGCGTCGTCTCCGGCAGTCTCGGAGACGTCCTCGCGAAGGAACTGTCGGCCATCAAGCGCGGCGTGGTGCTCGGACTCGCGCGTGCGGAACAGACGTGCCCTGGGTTCGACGTGAGCAAGTTGCGCCTGATCGAGTCAGGCAGTTCGGCATGTCTCTGGGCCGCCGATCCCGTACGTGCCTGCGGATCCAACTACCAGCCGCTCGTGAGCGATCACGACATCTCCACGTTCATGCCGGACGAGTGGTACCAGACGCAGGTCCCCGATCCGAACTGGGACGGCGAAGGCGAGCGGGCCTCGGTGTTGCTGGCCGGGTGCGTGGTGGCGGGCCTGAGCGACCCGTTCATCGATCCGATCACCGAGCAGCCTCGGGCGGTCGGCGATACCGGCGTCGTCTTCAAGGACATCTCGTTCATCCCCAACTTCTCAAGAGACCTCGAGAACATGGAGTACCGCCTCGAGCGCACCATCCAGGGACTACCCGGCGACGCCGACAACGACCTGGCGATGGGCCGTCAGTTGCTCGCGATGAAGCACCTGACGGAGGCATACGGCGTGGACCTACGGGGGACCGAGGGCTACAAGCCCGCGTACGCCGCGGTGATGGTGGACGAGGCCGAGTTCGAAGCCAGGTTCCGCCGGTTCCGCGAGGTGACACGCATCTCCGAAGCCGAAGGGTACGAGTGGGGCGTGCTGATGGAGTTCATGCTCGCCAAGGCCAAGGTGTACCTGCGCTTCCGCGGCGCGAGCGACGAGCGTTCCACCTTCCACGATCTCTGGGTGAAGCAGTACCACACGGCGGCGAAGGCGGGAATCCGCGCTGCGGCCGCGCGCATCGTGGCGCATGCGCCGTCTCGCGACATCTTCCTCAGGCTGCGCCGCGAGGAAGGCAACGAGGCCGACGGCCTGAAAGTGTTCCGCAAGGACGCCTGTCTCATCTACCAGAGGTCCGTGCGTCCGTCCGAGTGGCCATCGAAACCGTGTGGCTCGATGGAGGAGTACGTCGCCGCGACGGCGGTGCGTGCCATGGCGACGGGGCTCTTCACGGAAGCGGAGGTACTGCAGATCAATGAGTTCTATCGGGTGAAGGCCGACGAGCAGCCGATCGTCACCGAGCGCGAAGCCGACAAGTTCATCGCTGACGTGGACCTCTTCGTGGGCCTCACGAAGGTCCGGACGTGGCCCGTGTACCAGACGGCCGTTGCTGGCGATCCGCGTGCCTCGGAACGAGAGGCCAATCGTGTGTATGCCGAAGGGAACGGTCCAGGTGGTCGGGCCGCGTCGGGCGGACGCATCGTGGAGGTGCTCCGCAACACCAAGGTCACCGTAGCTCCGAAGGTCTACAACCGCGGCTTCATGAGCGCACCGGACGTGTACCTGCGCGCGTACGTCGCACCTCCGGGTGGGGACGGGGCACTCGGGTGCGTGGGCGAGGACAGTGAGGGAGACGATCCCGACCCCATGCTTCGCGACAGGTGCCGAATGGCGCTGAATCTCCCTGGCGGTTCGCTCATGTTCCCCGCGTATCGCCACGCGACGACGGGCAAGTACATGCCGGTGCCGACGAGCCGATCCATCGACGCGTTTCCGATCAAGGTAGACCAGCGTGCGTGGGGACAGAGAGGGTACATCGCCTTCACGCTCGACCTCCCTGAGCGGTCCGCCAATGAGGCCGATCGCACCAACAACGTGGCGGGTGCGTTCTACTACATCCTCAATGCCTTCGGCGTTCCGCCGGACCTGCCCGCAAACGTGCCCACGCACGTGAACCCGTCGCTGCTCGCGCCGGATCCGTACTGCCTCGCGGCGCCGCAGTTGACTGTCACGCAGTCTGTCGTGCTCGACGGACAGGAGCACACCAGCCCCGTGTCGGCATATCTCGGGGCGAGCTACACGCTGCGCGTCGCCGTGACGAACACGGGCGGCACGCCAGTCGACAACGTCCTCGCCGGTACGTCGCTCAAGGGCAACTACGTCAGCGTCGGAGGGATCGCTCCGGGCGCCACCAAGGTGCGAGACGTGCCGATGCTGATGCCGTCCGAGCCGGCGAATCTGGAGTCGGTCGCGACGGCGATGGCGCCGGAGATGGGCATCTCGACGGCGTCGATACTCAGGATTGGCGCGCGGTGCGAGCCGATGATCGCCGAGCTGGAGCCCAACCCGAATCCGCTCGTCTCCAGGGTGAAGATGGGCGGCCGTGCGGTGCGTCACTACATGGCGCTCCATCCGACCACGCTGGCGCCACTCCCGAACGTAGCTGTGACGTTCGTGGGCGACGGCGGCACGAGCCTCGACGGGTACACGTTCGTGTCCGACGAGAAGGGCCTGTTCACGACCGTCGTGGCGTCGAGCAAGAACCCGATCGCGGGGATTGCCATCCCCGCGCGGAACGAGACGCGTCTGGAGACGTGGACACTCGCGTCCGTCAACGGACGGGCGCCGGTGTGCAACGCCGAGAAGACGTTCTCCGTGCAGTCGCTGGGGACGTTCCCCTACCAGCCCAGTATCGAGGCGGGGGCGGCCATCAGCGTCGGCCTCAAGGTCTTCGGCAAGGGGCTGTCGGCCGACTTCGGTGGCGCGTACCGTGTCGAACTGCCGTCGACACCGCTGAACCTGGATCCGGCCGGAGCCGGTCGGACGACGATCGAGCCGCCGGTCGAGAACATTCAGGGCGTCACCTGGGAGCGCAAGGCGGAGGTCGGCATCAGTGGCGATCTCGGCTGGGAAGGGGTTTCGGCCTCCAGCGAGTTCAATGGTGCCCAGTGGCAGGCCAAGGGGCTGTCGTTGAAGGCCAGCGGCAAGGCGTCGGCCACGCAGGCGTACCGCTACCACTTCGCCGCCAATCCTGCGAACTTCGGCACGATGGGCCTGGACTGGCCGTTCCTCGTGTTGTTGTTCCCCAACATGTCGGAGGCTGACGCATCCCAACTCAACTCCCTCTTCAATTTCGGCACCGACCAGTACATGAAGAAGGCGCTCGAGCAGGAGATGGGCCAGCTCTTCGATCCGGAGAAGGCCTACCGCGAGTACCGGAATGCACGCGTCGCAGGTCTCGCGCTGAGCGCGGAAGCGGTAGCCGAGGGCTTCAACGGAACGATCGATTTCGTGGACAAGTCGAGCGGCCCCAAGGGCGAGGAGAACAAGACGTCTCCGTTCTTCAGCGAGCAGGCGGGCGGCACCGCCTCGGCCTCCGTGGCATACGAGAAGTTCGAGCACCTGATCCCGGGGCGGGTTGTCGACGAGGACGTGCCGACTGACCTCGTCCACACCATCGACATCCAGGGCAAGTACGACTGGAAGTCCAGCTACACCACGAGCCTCGAGAAGGCCAAGGGCGAGATCGACGGGAGTGGCGCGCCGGATGTCGCCAAGGAAAAAGTCGTCGACTACCTGAAGTGGGTGGAGAGCCGGCTGTCCAACAGCGAGACGGGGGCTTTCGACGGTGGCATCCGCTTCCGCGTGTTCGCTCGACCCCGCGAAGGCCGGTATCGGCTCTACAGGCTCGAGGTCGGGTTCAAGACCACCAAGACGTTCGGCTACATCGCGGATCCCGACACGCCTTCGGCCGACACCGACGATCAGTACCGTCTCAACTTCGTCGTCGAAGACAAGGACGGCAAGGACGGGACGGCCGCTGACGACCAGGTCGAACAGGCGCTGTGGCGCGTCATCGGCAAGACGGGCGCCTTCGTGCAACTGCTGTCCGATGCCGAGAAGAAACGCACCAACGACTTCCTGAACGGTCTCGGCTGGAACGTCAATCTGCTGGCCGAACAGCCGTCTGTCTTCTCGGCGCAGGACCTGTACGACAACTTGATCGCGTTCGTCCGCGCGTTGTTCGACGTTTCCGAAGTGGCCACACCGGCGACCAAGACCTACTTCTACGAGGAGGTACGTCGTGGCAAGGGTGAGACCACGGACCTCGGGGTCGGCGCGCGTGCGGCGAAGATCGGCTTCTCCGTCTCACCGCTCAATCTGGAGTACGTGACCACGCACGACAGCGCGCGGGGCGTCATCGTCGGCGGGAAGGGATACCTGCTTGAGGACTACTCCGGCATCCGTGTGAATCCGCCGGACGGCGGCGCGATTCTCTCGACGATCATCGCCAGCCGGCTCGATCAGGTCTATCAGGGCTTGGGAGAGCTGCTCCGTAAGGGCTGGGAGGAGACCCCCGAAGGACAACGGAAGAGCACCATGGCGGAAGTCCGCGCCAGCAACTCCATCGACGCGAGGCTGATGCGGGTGTTCTCGATCGGCGTCGAGCCGGTCCCGGCACCGTCGCGGCCCGCGCCCTACAGGTCCAACGCCGACGCCTATCCGGCCGGCAAGCCTCACTACGGTGTGGGCGACGTCTACGTCGTGCAACCCACCGCGCCGCTGTCCGGTCCGGTGACGCTCTCGTTCACGTACGACGACGCCGAAGTGGCAGGCATCGACGAGAGCACCCTGCGGCTCTATCAGTTGACAGGTGCGCAGGAGTGGACCCCGGTACCCGCGACGATCGACCTCGCGGCCAATCGCGTGACGGCGTCGGTGACGCCGCCGGGTGCGTACACGCTCGCGCCGCGCATGCCGGCCGGTGCCATCACCTGGAGAGTTCTCGCCTGGAACAGTGGTTCCACCAGCACGACCATCACGCTGGAGGGCACGGGCGTCAAGACGAACGACGGCAGTGCTCTCGCGCCGGGCACGTTGATACACGTGCAACTCACCGACGTGGACGAAACGACAGCCACGTTCGGCACCGCCGACGCGTCGCCCCAGCCGGGCCACCAGGTCCTCGCCGACGCGAACGGCCGCTTCCAGGTGGTGGTGACGGTCCCCGGCACGGACAAGTGGCTCGGCGTGCGCGGGTTCTCCGACATCGGCACGGCACTGGGGACGGCGAAGGTGGTGCGGCCATGAGGATGCCGATGCGTCGGTTCCCCGGTGCGCGTCCCGGTGGCTGGTGGACGAGCGCGCTCGCGCTCGTCCTGGCCGCGCTGCCGTCGCTCGCGTTGGCCCAGACACCCGGGCGCGTGCTCTCGCGCGCCGAGATCGAGGTCTACGGGCTCATGCTCCGCGTGAGCCCCGAGACGCAGACGGTGCCGAAGGACTACGCGACGATCGTGTCGGCGTACCTCCAGGTGCCCGAGGGATCCGATCCCGCGTCGGTGCCCGCGTTCGCGCCCGGCGCCGAGGTCCACGCCACGCTGCGCGGACCGGGCCTCGCGTCGCCGCGCGCGCTCGTCACGCCGCTCGGCACGCCATTCGACATCCCGGCCCTCAACCGCGCCGGCACCTACACGCTCGACGACATCCGCCTGGTCGTCAACGGCGAGGTGCTGCTCTACGGCGTGCCCGATCGTGCACGCCTCGACGTGATCGATCAGCTCCTCGTGACGTCGGTCACCGCACGGCCCCTCACCGCGGACGAGATCCGCGAGAAAGGCATCGTCTTCGATCGATCCAGCTTCCAGGCCTACGACTTCACCGCGGCGTTCGCCATCGAAGACGGCTCGCTCATCGACATCAGGTTCCCCGTGGTGCTGCCGACGCTGCTGGCGTACGACGCGGAGACCCGGCTCAACCTCCTCGACGTCGACGTGCCGCAACTGCGCACGGTGCAGACGCTCATTCCCGACACGCTCAAGATCCAGGCGCGCATCCCCAATCTCAGCGTCGTCGGCTTCACGCTGCGCCTCGACGAGACGGCAGAGTCGCAGTCGCTCGTCATGCCGGCGATTCCCGGCGTGATCGTCATCCCGGGCGACATCGGGTTCCTCAACCAGTTCTTCAGCGTCACGCTGATGGTCGGCAACGTCGCGCCCGAGGGTTCCAGTCTCGCCGTGCGCGATCTGCGCGCGACGATCTCGCTGCCCGCGGGCATCGACCGCGTCGTGGGATCGGCGGACGATCCGCTGCGCCTCGCCACCACGGCCGCCGGTGTCCAGGCCGAACGCCCTGTGCTGCAGGCCGGTCCCGACGGCAAGGTGGGCACGGCGGACGACATCCTCGTGCTCGGACCCGGGCAGACGGGCACCGCCGAGTTCCTCGTCGAGGGCCTGCGCGAAGGCACGCACGTGATCGAGATGGAGCTCGCGGGCACGCTCGACGGCCTGCCCATCGGTCCGGCACCGGTACGCGGCCGCGCCGCGGGCGCGGTGCTCGTGCGCAACCCGGCGTTCACGCTCACCTTCACGCACCCCGACGTGGTCAACGCGGGCGAGCCCTACACGCTCGACGTCACGGTGACCAACACGTCGAACGCGCCGGCCAACTTCATCAGCCTCAACCTGTTCGGCAGCAACGTCAGCGGCGCCACGCTCACCTCGGATCCGAGCCAGGCCATCGAGCACCTCGCGCCTGGCGATTCGGCGACCGTCACCTACGGCCTCGTGGCGCAGCGCACGGGCACCGTCACCGCCGCCACGCTCGACAGCCACGAAAACGTCAGCGGACGCTTTCTCTTCAAGACGGGCATCGGCGAGTTCGGCGTCCCGCTGTCGCCCGATTCGCTCGTGCTTCCGCAGGAAGCCAACGGCCTGCCCGCGGCGCTGCGCGAAGCGACGGTCGGCCTGCTCGGCAGGGCGTGGGCGGTTGCCACGGCGCCGGTGGCCGCCATCCCACCGGACCTGACGCGCTTCTCGAAGCAGGTGGTGCTCGACCGCGGCGTGCAGGCCGCCACGACGGGCCTGCGCATCTCGCTCGGCGAACCCGCGGCGCGCGCCGTGGCGGATCTGTGGCTCGACGTGCTCGGCAACGAGTTCACGCAGCTCTCGAGCCGCGTGCCCGCCGGCGACACGTCGGGTCTTCTCGCATTGCTCGAGCGCGACGTCAACGGATTCGACCTCGTGCGCCGGCGGTCCTTCCGCGGCGCACGTTTCGGTGAAGTCGTCGGTGATCTGATCGGCGCCGGCGAATCGATCGGCGCGCCATGGCACGCCGCGCTCGCCAGCCAGTTCAC
This sequence comes from Acidobacteriota bacterium, assembly GCA_020845575.1. Lineage (NCBI taxonomy): Bacteria > Pseudomonadati > Acidobacteriota > Acidobacteriota bacterium. The sequence continues at coordinate 61,147 of JADLFL010000001.1, forward strand.
GTCGCGTCCCGGTCACGTCTCCGTGCTCCTCAGCGGCCCCGGCGCGGCACACGTCGACGGCGTGCTCGTCGATCCGGCGGGCCTCCGCACCGGTCGCGGAGACGATGGCACGACGCTGCTGGAGATCCCGTCGGCCGACGCCATCGTGCTGCGCGACGGCAGCGGCATCGTCGTCGGCCGTCTCTTCGCGGTCGCCGTCCCGCAGGCAGGCACATACGACCTGCGCCTGAGCCGCGCGGCGGGCGCCGCGGCGGACGAGGCCGTCGACGTGTCGATCGTGGTGCCCACGACGACGGGGCAACTCCGATTCGCCGCCACGACGGGTGTGCTGCCGGGCGAGATCGTCGAGCCCGACGCGGCGGCCGACGTGACCACGCGCGTGCGCGTGATCGGCGCGTCCGGTGCCGCGACGCGCGCGGTGACGTGGACGCCTGTTGCCGATCCCCCGCCGACGGTCGTCGCCGTCCGCCAGATCGCCTCGGCCGATCTCACCGGCTGCTCGGGTGCGGAGTTCCCGGGCCGCCAGTATTCGACGGGGCGCGTGATCGCCGTGCTCTTCAGCGAGCAGGTGACGCCCGAGAGCGTGCAGGACGGCTTGTCGGCCGGCATCACGGCGTTCGAAGTGGGCGGCACGCGCGTGACAGGCGTGGCGTTGCAGCCGGGCCGGCGCATGGCCTACCTCGCCCTGCGCGAGGGCATCGGGCCGTTCGAACCCCGATCGCTCACCGTGGTCGACGTGCGCGACGCGACGGGCCAGTCGACGGGGACGGTGCAGGTGCCGATCGAGATCACGGTGGGCAACGAGGCCGGCGTGGTGTTCGGCCAGGTCCGCAACGCCGAAGGTCAGGCGCTCCCGTTCACCACCGTGCGCCTGTTCTACGAGTTCCAGTGCGGAGGTCAGCCGACGGTCAGCGGCGTGCTCGAAGACATCGCCGACGCCGAAGGGCGCTACCAGTTCGACTACGTCCTCACCGCCCCCCAGGCGCTGCGCATCGTCGCGCTCGATCCCGAGTCGGGCGACACGCGCCGCCTCGCGTTCTCGCTCGCGCGCGCGGGCCAGCGCATGCAGGCCGATCTCGTGTTCGTGGGGCGCGGCACGATCGTGGGCCGCACGCTCGCCGAGGACGGCGTCACGCCGCTCGCCAACACGCAGCTGCGCATCACGAGCCTCACCGATCAGTCGCAGTACGGTGGGCAGTCTGACGCGACGGGCGCCTTCGCGCTGTCGCGGCTGCCCGTGGGCAACCTCCTCATCGAGGCCGTCAACGTCGCGCGCGGCGCGCGCGTGTTCCTCTCGGCCACCATTCCCTTCGCGGGCAGCACGACAACGAGAGACATCGTGCTGCTCGACGTGCGCGAAGCCCCACCCGTTGGCCTGGGCCGCGTGACGGGGCGCGTGGTGCGCGCCGATGGCGTGACGGCGGCACCGGGCCTGCCGGTGGTGGCGTACTACCAGAACGGGTCGAAGCCGGGCGTGAAGTGTCCCAATCCACCGGGACAGTACGAACCATCCGAATGCGCGGTGGCGAGTACCACGAGCGACAGCGACGGCCGCTTCGACTTCCCGGGCGTGCCTGCCGGCACGCTGCGTCTCGACACGTTCGACAACGGCGGCCTCCAGCAGGGCGGCGTGCGCGTGTCGCTGCAGACCACCGCCGAACAGCAGGTCACGATCCTGCTCGGCGGCGGGTTCGGGACCGTGCGCGGCGTGGTCGTGGATGCGTCCGGTGTCCCGGTGACGGACGCGGTCGTGGGCGGAGGTCTATCGCTCGTGACCGTGAACCCGGCCGACGGCACGTTCACGCTGCCCGACGTCCCCGTGGGGCGCCGCGAGATCGTCGCGGTGAGCGAATCGATCCGCGGTGAAGGGCGCATGACCATCGATCTCCCGCTTGCGGGCGACGAGGTGTTCGCGCGCGTGGTGCTGTCGGCAACCGGCGCCGTCGCGGGCGTGGTGCGCGATCGCACGGGCGTGCCGCAGGCAGGCGCGAACGTGTGGGTCTTCCAGGACTGCTTCAACGACGACCAGGAAGAGAGCATCTGCGTGCTGGGCGAGACGCAGACCGACGCCGCGGGTGCGTATCGCATCAACGGCCTCGGCGTGGGCACGTACCACCTCTCGGCGTTCCGTCCGGATCGTCGCGACGGCAACATTCTCACGTTCGCGATTCGCTTCGATCGACAGACGGTGATCGCCGACGTGACATATCGCGGCGGCACGGGCACCGTGACGGGCCGCGTGCTGCGCGCCGAGCAGTGCGACACGCCGCCCTGCGCCGACACGCCGCTGCCGGCGCGCGTCGGCATCTCCGGCGATCGACTCGTGATGGCCGGCGGCGTGATCCCCGTGCGGTTCGAGTGGGTGCAGAACTTCGCCATCAGGGACAACGATCCGGGGACCGGTGCGTTCACGTTCACCAACGTGTTCGTCGGGCCGTTCACCGTCCGCGCCGCGGGACTCTTCAGTCCCGAACCCGTCGCGGGCGATGGCGTGATCACGGCGCCTGGCGCGACGGCCGAAGTCGATCTGCGCCTGCAGGCCACGAGCCGCGTGACGGGCGTGGTGCTCGAGCCCGATGGCGTCGAGCCCGTGCGCTCGCGCCAGATCGCGCTGAAGTTCCAGTCCAACGCGACCATCGTCGTGTGTACCGAGGACAAGACCACCGGCGAGTCCGAGTGCAAGACGCTGCCGCAGGGCATCCAGGAAGCGTTCGCCACGACCGACACCGACGGCCGGTTCTCGTTCCCGATCGTCAATCCGGGTCCGTTCACGATCACCGCCACCGACGCCGCGCTCGGACGCACCGCCACGCTGCGCGGCAACGTGCGCCCCGGCGAGACGGCCGACATGCAGGTGCGCCTCCTCGGCCGCGGCGCCGTGACGGTGCGCGTGTTGCCCGCGAGTGGCAGCACGCCCGTCGCCGGCGCGTCGGTGGAAGTGCGCTCGCTCTCGCGACCCGACCTCGTGCGCCAGGGCCTTGCCGTCAACGGCACCATCACGTTCGGCGGCGCCGACGCCCTCGACGAAGGGGCGATCGTCGTCATGGCCATGGGCCCGGGCGGATTCGCCGGCCGCGCGTCGGCCGTCGTGCCCGCGACCGACGCGCCCGTCAGCGTGGACGTGTACATCGACGATGCCACGGGCACCGTCACTGGCGTGGTGACGCGTGTCGACGACACGGGTCTGCCTGCCGTCGTGTCCAACGGGGAAGTGGTCCTGCTGCGTGACGGCCGTCCGATCGCGTTCGCCGTCACGGGTGGCGACGGCCGCTACGAGGCCCCGCTCGTGCCGCCCGGAGCGATCGCCGTCGACGCGTTCGATCCCGTCACCGCGGGTCGTGGACGTGCGTCGGGCCTCGTGCTGCCCGGTACCGTCGACACGGCGATCGACGTCTCGCTCGACGCGCTCGGCCTGATTCGCGGCGTCGTGATCGATGCCGCGACGCGCGCGCCCTTGCGCGGGTGGCACGTGTCGCTGCGGCAGGTCACCGCGTCTGGCCGCGCGATGCCGGAGCAGATGACGCAGGCCGGCGTCGATGGCACGTTCTCGTTCCCCGGCGCCGCCATCGGCTCGTTCACGCTGCGCGCGTCGACGCCTGGCGTGGTCGTCAACGGGACGGCCTCCGGCGTCGTCACGCGCGGCGGGCAACTGGTCGACGTGCCCCTGGCCGTATCGATCCTGCGCGAGGTCACGGGACGGGTCGAGGGACGCGTCACGTCGGTGACCGGCGCCGCGGCCCCCAACGCGCAGGTGACGGTGTGCCCCACGGGCAAGGCCTGTCTCCCGACCGTTGCCGACGGCGCCGGCCGCTTCTCCGTGGACGGCGTGGCCCTCGGCCGCGTGCTCGTCAACGCGCAGGCGCAGGTGACCGGCGGGACCAGTCTCGGCCAGTCGGGCGGCACGCTGCTCTTCGAGGGCGACACGCTGAACGTCGCCGTCTCGCTCGTCGACGTGAGCATCGTCGAAGGCACCGTGTATCAGATGGTGAACAACAACCGCGTGCCGGCGGCAGGTGCCACGGTGCGGCTGAACAGCCAGCCGTCAGACGGATGCCCGTGGGGGTGTCAGCAGAGCGCGGATCAGGACGGACGATTCCGCTTCACGAACGTGGCCGCACGCACGTTCACGCTCACCGCCACGACGGGAAGCGGGCAGGTGGGATCGACGGGCGGCGCGATCGACGCGCCAGGCACCGTGAGCGGCATCGAGATCGTCGTGGCGCCGTCGGTGACGGTGAGCGGTCGCGCGGTGCTGCCCGACGGGACGCCCGCCGCGGGCGTTGTCGCCGAGCTCACGCGCCAGGGCCAGCGTCTCTTCGACGAAACCGACGCCGACGGCCACTTCGCCTTCGACGGCATCAGCCTCGGTGCGTACACCGTGGCGCTCGAGGATCCGATCGGCGGCGGTCTCGCGCGGCGCACGGGCACGCTCGCCACGCTCACGCCGCTCGACCTCGGCAACCTGGAACTCGATACCGCGCCGCCGGGCGTCGCGGAAACGACTCCTGGCAGCGGAGCGATCGGCGTGTCGAGGACACCCACGATCGACATCACGTTCAGCGAGCGCATCGCCACGGCGAGCGTGACGGCAGACTCGGTCAGCCTCGTGGGCCCCGATGGTCCCGTGACCACGACGCAGACGTTCGCCGACACCGATCGCGTGGTGCGGTTGTCGCTGCTGCCGGGATCGCAGCTGCGCGACGAGACGCGCTACGCGATCCGCGTACGCGAGGTGCGCGATCTCGTCGGCCGCGTCATGCCCGCCGAGTTCGTCGGCACGTTCACCACCGTCGACATCACGCCGCCCTCGGTGTCGCAGGCATCGCCCGCCGCCAACAGCTCCGGCGTGAGCCTCGTGTCGGTCGTGCGCGTCACGTTCAGTGAAGCGGTCGATCCACAGAAGTTCACGGGGCCGGCGATCGTGCTGTCCACGTCGGCCGGTCCTGTCGCCGGGCGCGTGGACTTCGCATTCGGCAACACGGTGGCCGTCTTCTCGCCCGCGCAGCCACTGCTCGAAGACCAGGTGTACACGGTGCAGGTGGCCGCGGCGACCGACCTCGTCGGACAGCAGGGCGCACCGTTCACCTATTCGTTCGCGACAACCGATCGCACGCCGCCCGTTGTCACGGCCCTCGTGCCATCGTCACCCACGGTGATCCAGGGCTCGACGGTGGACGTGGCGGCGATCACGGCCCCCGCCGACGTCGCGCTCGTCGACTTCTACGTCAACGGCACGCTGGTCTACACGGATCGCTTCGCGCCGTTCTCGCTCTCGCTCCAGGCGACCTCCGCGTTCGGCGCGCCCGGCAGCACGATGACGATCGCCGCGTTCGCCATCGACACGTCGGGCAACCGCAGCGTCGCGCCCGCGCAGACGACGGTCACCATCGTTGCCGACGGCGCGCCCTCGCTCACGCTCGCGCCGCTCGCGCCGTCGGTCGTCCCCGGCCAGCGCCTCCAGGTGGCGCTCACCGCGTCCGACGATGTGGGGATCGCGTCGACGTTCCTGCGCGCCCGCATGTCTCCCGCGGGCGGCGGCAGCATCCGCGGCCTGCTCAACGAGACGCGCACCGTCGCGCCGCCCGTCACGCCCCGCGCGGACACCTTCGAGGTCGTCATTCCCACCGACGCCGTGGCCGGCAATCTCGTCACGATCGAGGCATCGACCACCGACACGGGCGGGCAGGTCACCACGAATCCCGTCGTGACGCTCACCGTGGCCGACACGCAGGGACCGTCGCTGACCGTGACGGGCGTGACGGCGGGGCAGCGCATCTCTGCCGGACAGACGCTCTCGGTCCTCGTCAGCGCCGACGATCCGGCGGGCGTGGCCCGCATCGGCATCAAGACGACGGGCGTCATCGCGAGGACCGATGAACGTCAGGTCACGCCGCCACTGCCCTCGGCCGCGACCACGTTCACGCTCGTGGTCCCGTCGACGGTCTCCACGGGCGACAGCCTGACCATCGAGGCCTTCGCGCTCGACACGGCAGACAACAGGACCACCGCCGCGCAGCTCACGCTGCTCGTGGGCGACGCGCAGGCGCCGACCGTCACGTTGTTCACGGTGGGCGGCAGCCTCGACGTCACGCCCGGCGTGCCCGTGACCGTTCGCGTCCAGGGTACAGACGACGCGGCGATCGGTCAGTTGCGGCTTACGGGAACAGGACCGCTCGGCTACGCGTTCGACGAATCGCGCTCGACGGCGCCCGTATCGCCCGCCACGGCCGACTTCACGGTGCCGGTCCCCGCGACGATGGCCGATGGCGAGACGATCGTGCTCACCGCGCGCGCCACGGACACGACGGGCAACGTGAGCAGCCCCGCGACGCTGACGCTGACGGCGCGCGGCCTCACCACCGTCACGCTGCCGGCATCGCTGCTCGTGCGTGCCGGCTTCGACGAGACGTTCCCCGTCTCGCTCGGATCGCCCGCGCCCGCCGGTGGTCTGACCGTGACGTTCGTCGCGCGTACGGCAGGCAGGGTGCTGGTGCCCGCGCCACTCACGTTCGCGCCAGGCGCGACCACCGCCAACGCGACGCTGCGTGGCGTGGCCGGCGGCGTGACGCAGATCGACGCCAGCATCAGTGGCGTCGTGCGCCAGTCGATGACGGTCACCGTTGTCGGCGGTGTCGTGCACGGCACCGTGCTCACGGCCGTCGACGGCGTCCCCGGACTGCAGCCCGTTGCCGGCTCGCAGGTCACGGTGTTCCACGCCGGTCCTGCGCTCGTCACGACGACAGACGCGCTGGGGCAGTTCGACGTCGCCGGCGTCATCGGACTCGCGTTCAGCGTCCGCGCGGGAGAAGTCGGCCTGCTCGGATACGTGGCGGGCTCGCTCGACGTGGCCGGCGGTTCCGCCGAGGCCACGGTGGTCCTCGTACCGGCGGGCGCGTTCACGGGCACGTTGCTGCAGCCCGACGGCGTGACGCCTGTCGGGGCCAACGTCGAGGTCACGCTGGCCGAAGCGGCCACGCCGGCCATCGTCGCGCAGCGCGTGCGCACGGACGAAGAGGGCCGGTGGCGCTTCGAACTCGTCGCGCCGGGACCGTACGTCATCGACGCCGCCGACCTCGCGGGCAACAGGGCTCGCGCTTCGGCGACGGCGGCAGCGGGCGTCGAATCGAACGTGGCGCTCGTGTACCTCGGTCGTGGTTCGGTGACGGGGCTCGTGCGTACGGCCGTCGGACAGCCGGTGCCGGGGGCCACGGTCGAACTCTTCGCGTCGAGCCTGTTCGGCGCGGCGCCCACGCGCACGACGCACTCGGCCGAGGACGGACGGTACGCGTTCGCCGACGTGTTCGTCGGCACCGTGACGGTTCGCGCGCGCGACGCGCTGAACCAGGGCGGCGTCGGCACCGGCGCGATCGCGGCGCACGGTCAGCAGATCGAGGTGCCCGTGACGCTGGCCGCGTTCGGCACGCTCGAAGGCACCGTGTACCGGCAGGACGGCGTCACGCCGGTGCCTGGTGCATCGGTCACCGTTCGCATGACGGGCGGGGCGCAGTTCACGGTGTCCACGCAGCCCGATGGCACGTATCGCTTCGACATCCTGCCGTTCGAGGGCTTCTCGATCACCGTGCGCGACACGGGCACGCGTGGTCTGGGCATCGCCAACGGCGGGTTCTCGTCGAGCGGCGAGACACTGACGCGGGACGTCCAGCTGCTGCCGCAGGGCACGGTGCTCGTCCAGGTGCTCGGTGCCGACGGCGAACCCGTGAACGGCGCGACGGTCAACGTGTCGACAACGGGTTACGGATTGCAGGACAGCCGCCAGGGCGCGACGTCGGTGGTGGACGGCATCGCGGGTCGCGTGCTGCTCGATCGCCTGCTCGAAGGCACTCTCACCGTCGACGCGTTCGCGGGCGGCCTGTCCGGCCGCGTGACGGGCGTGCTGCTGGCGCGCGACGTGGTCACGAACGTCCAGGTGGCGCTCGAACCGCAGGCGACGATTGCCGGCCGGATCCTCGAAGCCGACGGCGTGACGCCGGCGGCGGGCACCGTGATCGTCTACGGCGCGAACAACTTCCAGCGGCAGCTCACCACGACGGGCGGGCACTTCAGCACGGACCTGCGGCTCGGGACGTACGACCTCGTCGCCTTCGACACCACGGGGCGCCGGCGCGCGATCGCGTACAACGTGGCGCTCACGGCGAACGCGCAGGTGGAGACGCGCGACATGCTCTTCGTCGCCGTGGGCACGGTCTCCGGCCGTGTCTTGCATCCGACCGAAGGCGGCTCGGTGAGCAACCTCACGGTGCAGCTCCAGAGCCTGCACCCCGAGTTCGGCGGCTTCCGGTCGGCGACGACCAACGCGGCCGGTCTCTACTCGATCGCGGACGTCCCGTACGGCGCCGTGCGCGTGAGCGTGGCCAAGCCCGCCGAGTCGCTCCAGGGCGAGAGCTCGGGCCTCCTGCAGGCTCCGGCGCTGTCGCTCGACATCCTGCTGCAGAACAACTCGGTGACGCTGCCTGTGACGTTGAACGACGTCAACGACTCCACGTACACGGTGGCGCCCGGTGGTGGCCTGGCCGGCGGCACGCGCGGCGTGTTCTCGTCGGGCGCGACGCAACTGGAACTGGATCTCGCCGGCGTGCGGCAGCCGTTTGCCGGCACCACCTTCGCGACGCGCGAGCTCGGCGGACGCCAGTTCGTGGTGCGCCAGCAGGGGCTCCAGGGCCTCACTGTGACGCGCAAGGTGTTCGTGCCGGTGAGCGGCTACTTCTCGCGGCACCTCGAGATCCTGACCAACCCGACCGAGGCACCCATCACGGTGGGCGTCCACCTGACGTCGAAGTTGAGCGGCCGGTCCAACGGCTTCGGCGCGTACATCCACTACTTCGTCGGCACGACATCGTCGGGCGATGCCACGCTGAATCCCGGTGTCGATCGCTGGGTGACGCTGGATGGATCCGGTGTCGACGGCTACTACCAGTCGGGCGGGTCGTCGCGCCTCGCGCTCGTGTTCGATGGCGAGAACGCCGCTGAATCGGCCGACGTGCTGGAGCATGCGCAGGGCCAGTTCAATTCGTTCGAGCCGGGCACGTTCTCGCTCGGCTGGGAGTCGATCACGGTGCCCGCGGGAGGCCAGGTCGCGCTGCTGCACTTCGTGGGGCAACAGCCGACGGCACCGGCGGCCACCGCCGCGGCGAGCAGACTCGCGAGCCTGCCGCCCGAGGCGCTCGACGGACTCACCTCCGCCGAACTCGCGTCGGTGGTCAACTTCGCGCTGCCTGCCGACGGCCTGAGCCAGGCGCCCGCGCTGCCGCCCGTCACGGGACAGGTGTCGGGACGCGTGCTCGAGGGCGACGGCACCACGCCCGTGTCGGGCGCGCAGGTGCGCTTCCGCAGCGAGAGTCCGGTGCACGCGCGCGACTGGTTCGTGACGAGCGCGGCCGACGGGTCGTTCTCGTTCAACGGCGTGCCGCAGCGTCCGGTGCCCGTGACGGGGTTCGTCCTCGACGCGCGGCATCCGCTCAACACGACGTCCGTGGTGTCTCCGCTGGTGACAACGACGTTCCCCGATGGGACGTCCGTCGCGGCGGCCGACGTGCCGTTCTCGAACACGGGCGTCGTGCGCGCCAGGGTCACGAGCAACGGCATCCCCGTCGTCGGTGCGTCGGTGGAACTGGCGTCGTACGCCACGCGGCAGACCAACGCCACAGGCGAGGCGGAGTTCCGCGGCGTGCCCGCGGCGCTCGAGATCACGTTCCGTGGGACGGTGTCGCACACCCAGGGCTCGTCGCTCACCATCCTTCCCGTCACCACGACGATCGCGGCAGGCGCGACGTCGACCGTCGATCTCGTCGTGGAGCCGACAGGTGCCGTGACGGGTCTGCTCACCAACGCCGCCGGCGTGGCGCAGCCGAACCGGCAGGTGATCCTCTACGGCGGCACCTCGGGGACGTCGTTCACGCGCTCGACGATGACGGACTCGGCGGGCAGGTTCGTGCTGACGGACGTGCGCGCGGGAACCGCGCGCGTGCGTGCCACCGATCCGGCGTCGAACTTCACCACCGAAGTCGTCACGACGGTGCTCCAGGGGCAGGCGACCGACATCGTCGTGCGCTACATCGGCAACGGCACCATCACCACGACCGTGACGCGCGCCAACGGCACGCCGATCGCCGGCATGCGCGTGCAGGTGACGGTCGCGTCGTTCTCGCGGCCGTTCGTCGAGACCGACGCCAACGGCGTGGCGGTGGTCACCGACATCCCGCTCGACCAGGCGGCGACCATCCGCGCGTACCATCCGTCGAACCAGGCGATCCAGCGGTCCGTCGTGCGCACGCTGACGCCCGCGTCGGGCGGCCAGGCCAGCCTGTCGATCGCTCTGCCGGCGTTCGGCGAGGTCACGGGACTCGTCAGGACGACGGCCGGAGCGCTCACGGGCGCCGGCGTACGCGTCCTGCTCACGGGCTCCGGCGCCGCCGTGCTTGGCGCGACATACAGCCAGACCATCAGTTCGGACAGTCGCTACAGCTTCGGTCCCGTGCCGGCGGCCACGCCGTTCACGGTGGACACGGAGCATCCGACGAAGAGTCGATCGGGCTTCACGGCGCCACGGTCGCGCACCACGCCGCAGGCCATCACCACGGATGGCCAGGTCCTGGCCGTCGACACGTTCCTGCCGTCGGTCGTCTCGACGATGCGCGTCCACGTCCGCGAGACGTCGGGCGCGGCGGTGCAGGGTGCGCGGGTGCAGGTGCGCGACGGCCTGGTCACCTTCTTCGAGCCGCGCGGGTCCACCAACGCGGCCGGCGATCTCGACGTGCCGTTCGTCGTCGAACCGGTGGCCGACGTCCGCATCCTGCGTGGCGCGACAGGCAACACGATTCACGAGATGCAGGCGGTCTCGATCACGCGTGACATGGACGGCCAGACCATCGACGTCACGGTGGTGGTCCGTGCGTTCACCGTCACGCTGCGCGGCAGGATCTACCAGGCCGATGGCGTGACGCTGCTGCCGCTGCCCAACGCCATCGAGTTGCGCAGGCCCGACGATGGGTCGACGCTCGCGAACTCGGCGTGCGTGTCGATATTCTGTGCGACGCCTGGCCAGTTCGAAGTGAGTAACCTGCCGCTGACGGGTGGTGGCGTGCTGCTGCGTGCCATCGCCCCGTTCGGCGGTGACACTGTCGGCACCTACGACAAGCTCGTGGTGCCCACGGCCGACGGCGTCATCGACGTGGCGTTCACGTTGCCGTTCGTGCAGACGTCGTTCACCGGGCGCGTCCTGGCCAACGATGGCGTCACGCCGGTCACCACGGGCACCGTCTCGCCGCGGTCGCTCAACGATCTGGCGGGCGTCGCCGGAAATCCGGTCACCGCGGCCGGCGAGTACACGCTGTCGCCGGCGTACCTGCCGACCGCCGGCGTGCTCCTGCGGTACACGGGCCCCGGCCTCCCGAACACCGGCTACGCGGTCGACACGGGGCCGCTCCCGGCCACGCCGGGGCAGGTGATCGTGCGCGACATCACGCTGCCGCCATCGGTCTACACGACGATCACCGGACGCATTCTCGTGGGCGACGGCGTGACGCCGCTCGAGGAAGCGTCGGCGCGCGTCTCGTGGCTCGATGGGCCGTGCGTGGGGTCGTCGTGCAGCGTCAACGCCGGCGTCGACGGGCGGTTCTCGCTGCCCGTGCTGCTGCCCGAGAGCGGTGAAGCGACGCTGACGGCGTCGGCCTGGGTATCAGGGTCGCCTGTCGAGACGCGCGAGATCGTGCAGCTCACGCAGGGCGCCGTCACCGATGTCGGCGACATCGTCCTGCCGATTTCGCTGATTCGCGGCAGGGTGACGTTCGGAACGAACGTGCCGGCACCGGATGTCGAGGTGTTCGCCAGGCGCGAATCAGGCCAGATCACGTGGGCCAGTGGCGACGACCAGGGCAGTTACAGGCTGATCGGGCTGAAGGCCGGTACGTACACGCTCGTTGCGACGCAGTATCCGTCGGGGCTCACCGTGGAACGCGAAGTGGTGCTCCCGGCAGACGACGCAGTGCTCGACGTCGACCTGCAGCTTCCCGAGGTGGCGTCGATCGACGTGCGGCTGTTGAAGAACGGCATGGAGTTCGACGACGTCGACGTGGCGCTGCGCGGACCGGCGGGCGTCGACATGAGCTGCGCCGAAGGCTACGACGTCTATCCGCACGAAGGCGTCTGTCGCTTCGCGTACGTCCCGCTCGGCACGTACTACGTGCAGGGTCGATCGCGGGACGTCTGCGAGGAGATGTACGACGAGGAGAACGACGAGTACGTCGAGGTGTGTACGCCGGGACAGTACGCGTCTGGAACCGCCACGCTCACCGAAGGCGGGACAACGGCGCAGGTCGATCTCGTGTTCGATCTCCAGCCGTCCGTCAGGCTCGATTTCAGCCAGGGATATCTCGCCGAGGGGACGCGCGTGCGCATCACGGCGATCTCGACGATGCACGGTGGGCCGCTGGGTACCCCGTCGTCGGTCTTCGAGACGACGTTGCCGATGGAGCGAGAGGTGCTGGCCGGTCCGCTGCCGGTGGGCCCGGCAACAGTGCTCGTCGAGTACATGGACGGGCCGTACTGGCACCCGTACGCCCGCGTGGAGATCGTGGTGGCGCCGTGGACGCCTCCGTCGGGGTGGATGCGGGTGCTCGTGGTGCCCGGCAACGCTGGAGGCGAGTACGCGGGCCTGTACGGCGCGGATCGCTACTACTACGGCGCGGGTCCGGCAGGAAACCTGACAACAGGTGCGTATCTGCCCGGATCAACGTTGGAACAGCAGGGGGGCATCACCTTCGCGGGCGTGCTCTCGGTGGACAGCCAGGAGATGCGCGGCTGGACCGCGTCAGGGCGATCGGGACGACAGGTCACGTTCGGGCCGCTGCAGACGGGCAGCCCCGTGGTGGTCACGCGTCGACTCGAAGTGCCGGAGGCTGGCGGGTATCTCTACGCGCTCGACACGTTCACCAATCCGACGACAGTGGATCTGACCATCGAGGTGATGGTGCGCAACGAGATGCGTTCGCACGCGATCGCCGCGTCGAGTACGGTGTCTGCGGCCGACGCCGGGTTGCTGGTGTACGACAGTTCCGCGCTGGTACCGGCGCAGGTGAGCGTGGGGCTGCTCTATGCGGGTATCGACGCGCCCGTCGCGCCGGCGGTGGCACTCAACCAGTACGACGGAGAAGTCGACGGCAACCATCGTCCGTCGTTCACGTATCGCCTGACGATCGCGGCCGGTCAGTCGCTGTCGTTGCTGTCGTTCACCGCCGTCGACGCGCCGGACAACAGCGCCGGCATCGACGCGCGCCTGCGCGCCATCGCGGCATCGCCCGCCACGGCGGCCAGCGGCCTCACGCCGCAGGAACGGGCGCGCGTCGTCAATTTCAGACTGGAGCCCTGATCGCCATGCGCATGTCGTCATTCGAAGTCGTTGTCAGGCGGGCACTGGGCGTTGTCGCGCTCGCCTCGTGTGTCTGTGTCGCGGGAGCCGTCGATGCTCGTGCGTTCGAGCGCCGGGAACTGCCCGTCGTCACGATCACGCGCGCGGACGGCACGCCGCTGTCGATTCCCGCGCTCGCCCAGCCGCGCGGCTGGTTGCTCATGGTGGTCGACGCCGACGCCGCGGGCAGCCGTCGCCTGCTCGATGCGCTGCAGACGTGGTCGCTCGGACCGAGTGCGTCGGGCATCGTGCTCGTGCTGGAAGGATCGGCGGCGAGCGTCGCGGAGGCGGCGCGTGAGTGGCAGGAGAAGCTGCCGGGCGCGGTGATCGCCACCGACGTGAAAGGCGAGGCGCGCCGCGCGCTCGGCGTGAAGGCGGTGCCCACGGTGCTTGGCGCGCGCGGCACGTATGTCGAGTGGCGCATCGCCGGCGTGCTCAACGACCCGGAACTGCTCCGGCAGGTCGTGGTGAGCTGGCTGGCCGACGACAGACCGCCTGCGTGAATGCCGGGAATGCCGGGAATGAGGGAAATGCCCGGAACGCGGCGATGCCGGGAATGTCCGCTGCCCGGTGCCCGGTGTCCGGTCCTGACCTGGGATAGGCTGGGCGGCAGGAGGTCAGCGGCGTGTCAGCATCGCCAATCCCTGCGAGTCACCTGACGGAGGTGCGCGCGGCCCTGCTGCGGCTGCACAGGGCCCTGCTCGAATGGCAGCGTCGCGCGCATGAACGCCGGTATGGCCGGGCGTCGGCTGGCGAGCTCCTGCAGGTGCTGCTGCACGATCCCGAGTTCGCGTGGCTGCGGCCGATCTCGGAAGTGATCGTCCGCATCGACGAGACCATCGCCGATCCGTCGGCCGGGGATGCCGACGCGGTCCTGGTCCAGGTGCGCGCGCTGGCGTCACCGGACGCCAGCGGCACGCCCTATGCACAGCGCTATCTCGAGGCGATCCAGGAGTTCCCCGACGCCATCCTGGCGCACAAGGATCTCCTGGCTCTCCTCCGCCGGCGCTCCTGAATCAGAACAGGAACTTCACCGTGAAGAACGCCTGCGTACCCGGGTCGAACAGGTCGGCCTTGCCGTAGCGTGGGTCGTAGGCGTTGCTGCCGTCCGGCGACGCGAGGATCAGCGCGTTGTAGTCGTACCCGCGCGACAGATCGATCGTGCTGAGGTCGACCGCCGACGAGGCGCGTGGCGCGCCGGCGCCCCGGTTGAGGAAGTTGAACGCGTGGCGCGTGGACTTCTGGTTGAACGCGTTGAGCACGTTCAGCTCGAGCCGCAGGCGCTTGTGCCCGTCGCCCAACCCGAACTCCTGCGACACCAGCAAATCCGTGCGCGACAGTACCGGCGTGCGTCCCATGTCTCCGCGGCCGTTCACGAACAGCTGCGTCTGGTTGGTGGACACGACGTACGTGGTGAGCGGCGTGCCGCTGCCGGCGTAGAAGAACGCGCCGACCTGCGTGCCGAACGGCATCAGGTAACTGCCATACAGCTTCACCACGTGCGGGCGATCGGTGGGCAGCCGGCCGAGCACGTCGAGGTTGCCGCGCGAGTCCCAGAAGATCTCGTCGATGTCCCACGCACGGTTGGCGTTGCCGCCCGGCCGCGCGATACTGCCTGTCTGCTGCTGCGCCGTGGCAGACGTCACGTTCGTGGTCGGCGTGTTGACTTCCTCGGTGGCCGCGAGTCCGGAGTAGTTGCCGTACAGCCGGCTGAACACGTAGCTCGCGCTCCAGAAGTAGTTGTTGGCGAAGCGGCGGTTCAGCGTCACCTCGAGCGCGTCGTACTGGCGCTTCGGCGTGGGCACCCGATAACCCACGGGCGTCGCGCCCGACGGGAACTGCGTCTCGGCGAGGCCGCGGCCCGGGTTGCCGATCACGTACGTCTCGTTCCCTGCCGCGTCGACCGCGCCGATGTCCTCGATCGTCTGCGACAGCGCGTTGTGCACGTAGTGCAGGCCGAGCGACAGGTTGGAACCGAACTGGTACTCCGTCCCGATGCTGGTGCTGTCCTGGTACATCGGCTTGATATCAGGGTCGGTGGACTCGAAATTCGGCACGCGGCGATCGCGCGCGGCACCTGGCACCACCCACAGATCGGCACCGGGCATGTTCGACAGGTTGAGGCTTCCGACATCGGTCGTGTCGAGCGCACGGTAGTAGACCTGCCATGTATCGCCACCGTAACTGCCGCGAGAGAGCTCGTACTTGGTCCAGTCGAAGTAGCGGCCCCAGCTCCCGTAGATCTTGAACCGGCCGTCTCCGCGAACGTCGTAGCTCGCCCCGAGACGCGGCGCCAGCTTGTCGCGGAAGCCGAACTTCATCGCCGGGACGCCGTCGCGGAACGACGGGACGGTTTCGTTCTCCGTGCGCAGGCCGAGGTTCAGCGTGAGGCGATTGCCGACCGTCCACTGGTCCTGCACGTAGAGCGAGTAGATGTCGGCACCGGTCTCACCCTGGACGCCGCGATTGTTCACCTCGTAGTACCCGTAGATGCCGCGCCCGCGGTTGCCCTGGAAGTTGAAGTTCGAGTCCCAGTACACGTTCACGTAGCCGCCCGGATACGCCTGGTTGGCGTCGTTGACGGTCTTCTGCCATCCGAAGCCGCCCTTGAGCGTGTGCGCGCCGCCGGCGTTGAACGCCACGTTGTAGTCGGCGTTCACGAACCCTCTCGTCGTCGTGTCGTGCTCGACGATGAGGGCGCGGGGCGTGTTCTGCGTGCCGATGGGCCCCTGCACGCTGGCAGGGACGCCGGCCAGGCCCACGCTCGACGTCTGGTACAGATAGTTCGTCGTGTTCGGGATGCCCGTGTCTTCGTAGTTGTCGCGGAAGTAGCCGCCACGCACGGACAGGAACGACGAGTTGGTCAGCGTGATGTCCACGTTGCCCGTCGTGTTCAGCTGCTGCGTCTTGAAGCCGCGACCGACGTTGACGGCATTGGCCGCGAGCGAGCTCGTGATCACGTCGCGCGCGGCGCCGTTGTACGCCGGCAGCGTGCCTTCCGACGTGGTCGGCGTGAAGAGGACCGAACCTGACGACGTGACGCGGCCCGCCCGGTAGGTGAGCTTGCCGAAGGCCTGCGTGTAGGTCTGCGATCGGCGGATGTCGCCGGGCTCGGCGCCGTTGCCGAACAGGTACGTGTTCGTGCGGCGCGCGAAACGCGGCGAGTACGACCCGAAGAAGAACAGGCGATCGCGCAGGATCGGGCCGCCGAGCGACCCGCCGATCTCGTTCCGATGGTCGGGCTGCTTGCTGTCCTGCACGTAGCTGACGGTGACATCGTCGGAGGGATCGAGGACGAGCCGCTTCACGGGACCGGCGCCGAGGGGCGATCCCTCGTAGTAGTAGTGCGCTTCGCCGCGGAACGTGTTGCCGCCCGACTTGGTGACCGCGCTGATGACGCCGCCCAGCGCGCCGCCGTACTCGGCGCCGATGCCCGCCGTCTTCACCTGCACTTCCTGCAGGAACTCGAACACGGTGTTCTGTCGCGACCGGCCGTCGACGAGGCTGTTGGTCACCACGCCGTCGACGGTGAACGCGTTCTCGGCGCCGCTCGCGCCGTTCACCTGGAAGCCGCCCTCGATCTCGCCGGTGTTGACCGATGGCGCCGTGAGCGCGATCGACTGGAAGCTCCGTCCCTTCGGCAGGCGATCGATCTCCTCTTCGCGGACGTTGTGCGCCACGAGCGTGCTGCGCACATCGATGTCGCGCGCGGCGCCGGTGACCTGCACGACCTCCGTGAGGTCGCCCACCTTCAACTGCGCGTCGAGCCTGATCGTCTTGCCGAGCGTGACGACGATGTCGGGCATCTCCGCTTTCGCGAAGCCCGAGAGCTCGACGGTCACCGCGTAGCGGCCCGGCTCGAGGTCGGAGACGATGTAGGAGCCGTCGCTGTTGGTGACCACTGCACGCGGTGCGTTCGTGGACGTGTTGGTGATGGTGACGGTGGTGCCCGGAAGCACGGCGCCGCTCGTGTCGGTGACGGTGCCCGTGAGGCCGCCGAACCGCTCCTGTGCGGCGGTCGGGCGGGGAAGCAGCAGGAGCACTGCTGCAAGGGCGGTCAGCATTCTGCCCGCAGTACGCATGAGGACATCCCTTCCTGCGGCTCGTCGTATGGCCGCGAATGGCCTCACCAACAGCAACACGCGCGCCGTCGGACGCCGCGTTGCCCGCGCACGTGACGGTTCGTCACGCGCCAGGGATCGCTCGTGGTGTGGAGGATGTCGAAGTGGTTGCGCGGCAGGACGAACCGTCCCGCAGTCAGGCGAGTAGTCCCGCGCCGCACACGTGCCGGCGCGCCGGGCTGTTCAACTTTCCGGACTTTCCGTCACCGGCGATCCAAAATATGACCGGCAACCGGCAACCGGCAACCGGCAACCGGCAACCGGCAACCGGCAACCGGTCGGCACGCTCACATCACTGCACGACCCTGAAGCCCGTCAACGTGCGCTGCTCGCCATCCGGATGCGAGACGTCGACGCGCACGACGTAGTCGCCAGGCCCCAGCGGCACGAGCGACAGCGTCGCCGTCGCCCATCCGATCCCCGCATCGTCGGGCGGGACGAGCGCACCCGCGACGGGGATCGCCGTCATCGGATTACCCGATCGATCGAGCAGCGTGCCCGTGACGGCCGTTGCGCCGGGCGGCACGGGAACCTCCACGCGCACCTTCTCGTTGCGCCTGTACCGCAGATCGGCCGTGGCGACGAACTGCTGCTTCGTGATTGGCCCCGCGCGCGACAGGCGCGGTGACGCCACGGCTGTCTCCGAGGCGGGCAGCACGACGCGCGCCGAGTCCGTGAACGGCAACGTACTGCCGACGGGGGTGAGCCTGGCGCGGACGAGCAGATCGCCTGCCTCGAGCGGCGCCTCGGTCGTGGCGAGTTCGATCGTCGCCGTGCGGGCGCCCGCGGCGATGTCGACATCCTGCTGTGCGAGTGTCGTGCCGCTGCTCGACGTGACGGTGACGGCAAGCGTGCCGCCCTTCGCTACAGATACGTCACCTTTCGCGAACGGATCGAGATCCGTGGTGAGCCAGATGCGTCCGGTGCGCGCCGCCGCGCCGCCGCTCGCGTGGAAGAAGTATGCGGCGCGCGTGTGCCATGGTTGATCGGCACGCAGGCCCGCCACCGAGCCCAGCGCAGCCGCCATGAGCGCGCTTTCCGCCGCCGCTGCCGCATCGCCGGCTCCGCCCTCCGCCGCTGCGCCTGCCGCCGCCATCGCCGCCATGTCTTCGGCGCGCAGTGCGCGATAGCCGCGCCGCGCGCGCACCTGCACGCCCGGCCGTTTCACGCGTACCTTGATCGTGCGCCACTTGCCATCGAGCTTCTCGTTGCCGGAGTAGTAGCCGAGCAGGTAGTACGACGACAGGTCGCGCACGATGCGTGCCGCTCCGCCCTCGAGATCGTTCGTGTTGATCACCGCGAGGCCGTCGGTGTTGTCGGCGAGGAGGCGCAGCGAGTCGAGGCGCGTGTTGAGCAGCGCCATGTCGCCGCCCAGCGTGCCGGGCCTGTTACCGTCCTGGCGGTTGAACCACTCGCCGCGGTCGTTCACCATGCGCTCGTCGCGATCGCCCAGGTTCGAGTCCATCGCCGCGAGCCCGCGTGTGTCGAACGGGTAGAACGACACGTTGTACCTGTTGGCGTCCTGCGTGAGCGCGATGAAGCGCTGTCTGTGGTTCAGCATCGCGTACTTCATGGCGGTTGCCGCGCAATCGGCCGTGGACATCGCGCCGATCGGGCCCGACTGGAATCTGCCGCGATTGGTGGTCACGCGACCATCCGGTCCGGTGCCGGGCGTGCCGAGCGTTGGCGGCCGCTCGCAGTCCTCGCGTGCGAGCAGTTCAGGCTTCGGCTCGAACATCTGGTACCCGCTCGTGACGGCGATGAGAGCTTTTCGCTCTTCGCGGACGCCGCCGAGATAGCGCACGAGGCCTTCGAGCGCGTCGAGCACCTCCATCTCGCGACGACGACGGATCAACTGCGCGGCGACGCCGTCGTTGGCGCGCGGGCTCCCGCCCTGGCAGCGCGGCACGCCTTCCGGGAAACACATCTCGATCTGCTGCTCCTCGGGGTGCTCGCGAACGATGCTGTCGCGCTCGCCCCAGCGCGTGTTGCGCGTGAGCATGTCCTCGATGGTCTCGGTACGCCGCGCGAACGTGATGTGCCGCGGGTCCATGTCGGGCGTCATCACGGCGAACAGATCGTCGGGCCCGATCAGGCGTTCGAGCATGTTCACGAGCGGGCGCCGCGCGCGCACGGCGCCTTCGAACGTCGTGTGCCACGTGTCGAGGAACACCACGTACACGCGCCGGCGCGGATCGGCAGCCTGCCGCCGCCCATCGTCGGCGCTCACGGGATCGCGCCGCTCTTCCCGTGCCGTCGTCGTGGAGACGGCCACGCGCTCGAACTGCGTGATGGCCTGCGCCCTGTTGTCTTCGAGTATCTCGAAGTCATCGGCCGTGAGGTCGGTGACGGGCTCGCCCTTCGCGTTGGTGGGATACACGTCCACGCGCACGAAGTTCGCTTCGACGCGGAATGTCGGCTGACGTAGCTCGTCTGGCTGCGCTGCGGTGCCCTGCTGCGCGGGCGGTTGCGACGGCTGCGACGGCTGCGCGCGGGGCCGCATCGTCAGCCCCGCCACGACCACCGCCGCCACCGCGAGTCCGACCAGAAGCCGTCGCATGGGAACAATCTAGCAGGAACACCGGATTCATCCTCCTCGAACGTGTAGCCGCAGGCCACAATGATCCCCCATGCGCTCCGCTCGCCGCACGCTCCTCCTGTCGCTCCTGGCGCTCTCGTGTGCCTGGCTGCTTCCGTCGACGCCAGCCGCTCAGACCGACAACGATCCTGATGGCTGGCGCAAGCCCACGCCGCCGGCGCACATTGTCGGCCCCATCCACTACGTGGGCACGTACGGTCTTGCGGCATATCTGATCGCCACGCCGGCCGGCCACATCCTCATCGACGGTGCGACGCCTGCCTCCGGCCCCGACATCGTGCGCGCGATCGAGGAGGCTGGTTTCAAGCCTGCCGATATCAAGATGCTGCTCACCACGCAGGCGCACTTCGATCACGTGGGCACGCACGCGCACCTGAAGGCGGCCACGGGTGCGCGCGTGATCGTGATGAAGGGCGACGAGAAGATTCTCGCGTCGGGCGGGGCGACAGACTACCTCTTCGGCCCACACAAGGATTTCCACTTTCCATCGGTCACTGTCGATGAAGTGATTGAAGACGGTCACGTCGTGTCGCTCGGCGGCGTATCACTGACCGCCGTGCACACACCCGGCCACACGCCCGGAACGACGACATGGACGATGACGGTGGACGAGGGTTGGCGTACTTATCGCGTGATATTTGCGGGAAGTACGTTCGTCAACCCTGGCACGCGACTCGTGAAAGATCCCTCGTATCCCGGCATCGAGACCGACTACCGCCGCTCCTTCGCGCGCCTGCTCGCGCTCCCCGTCGACATTCCTCTCGGTGCGCACGCGCAGTCGTTCGCGTTCCACGACAAGCGAGAGCGTGCGAAGTCCGAAGGCGTTCGCGCGTACGTCGAGCCAGACGCGTTACGCGAAGTGACCACAGCGTCACAGGCGGCGTTCGAAAAGCTCGTTTCCGCAGAAAGATGAGCTTGCGATATTCCCTTTACTGACATCACGACTTGATCCAGACTCCGCGCGTCCTTTCAGGGAGCGTATATGGCGGCGTGCCGGTCGTGGTGTGTCGCGGCGGCCATCGGGCTCACCGCGGGGCTGTGGGGCGGTGTCGCACCGGCGTCTGGGCAGGGTGCCCTTGGGGCGTCGGGACTCTCGCCCTTGCGAGGAACGCACTCGGTCGTGCCGTTCGAGCACGTGGATCCGTTCTCGGGCAACCTGCTCCTCACGTTCACGGATCTCGAACTCCCGGGGAACGCAGGCCTCAACCTGCGCGTGCAGCGGGTTTACAACAGCAAGATCCACCGCGATTACCACGACACGCCCAATCACTTCAAGCCGCGCCGGTGGGTGGGACTCGGCTGGTCGCTGCACTTCGGACGCGTGTTGCACGCGAGCACGCCCGGGCAGCGGGCGATCGAGATGGGCGACGGCAGCGGGCATGCCCTGTACAACGCGCTTCCGGGCGATCCCGACAACACGTTCGGCAATCTGGTGACCGCGGAGTTGTGGCGCTACAACGCGTCCACGCACACGCTGCGCCTGCCGAACGGCCTCATCTACGTCTTCGGCCATATCGGCGCCGTCGACGCCGATGAGGGACAGGTCCGCTACGTCACGGAGATCCGCGACCAGTACAACAACAAGCTGCAGTTCCAGTATTTCGCCAGCAACCAGGGACCGACCGACGGCGTGAAGCAGATCACGCAGATCATCGACAGCCAGACGCGCGTGGTCACGTTCACGGTGACGCCGCTCGTCTACGGGTATGCCCTGGCGACGATGCAGTACGCGGGGCGGACGTGGACGTACACGCACATCGAGCCATCGGGGCATCCGACGCAGGTGTGGCTCACCGGCACGTCGGGGCCCGTGGCGGGCACGTCGTGGACGTTCACGTACCGCACGACGTTGCCGGGCCCGGAGTTGCTGACGGTCGCCGGGCCGCTGGGCGGTGAGGTCCGCTACACCTACGGCGACATCAACACGCACGTGTGGGACTACGACACGACGCTGAGTACGCGCGGCGTGTTCTCGCGCACGATAGGGCTGACGCCCGGCGCGAGCAATGGTACGTGGTCGTTCGCGTACCGTACCGGCCCGTACGAGAACATCTCCGTCGTCACGGGGCCGACCCGTCGCGAGACGTATCGCTACCGCGGCATCGGGCTGCACCAGGGCGGCGGGATGGCCGAGTTCGCCCCCTGGCTCGTGGGAGCGATCGATCGGCAGACCGTCGAGGATCTGTCCTCCAACGTGCTGCAGGAATCACTCACGACCTGGGGCTGGTCGCTGCCCGTGTCGGACGACAACGTGGAGCCGCTGCCGAGCGGCGTGTGGGGTGCACCAGAGGTGCGCAAGGCCATCGTGCTCCAGACGACGCTGACGCAGGGGCCGCGAATCTGGCACAGCGTGTTCACGTACGACGACACGCTGCCGTACCGCTACAACGACTACTTCAGGCCGAAGCAGGTCGTGTCCTGGTATCACCCGCTCCCGGCGCGCGCCAGGACGACGACGCAGACGTTCTGGTACGGCACCGGTTCGACGCCGTACATCCGCGATCGCGTGGCTTCCACGACGGTGAGCGTGGGCAGTCAGTCGCTGGTGTCGTCGGCCACGTATCAGGCAGCGACGGGCTTCCCGACGCAGCAGACCGTCCGCGGCGTGTCGACCAGTTTCACGCGAACCACCCAGGGCAACGTCAGCACGGTGACCGACGCGGCGGGCAAGACCACCACGTTCACCTACAACTACGGTGTGGTGGCGACGATCGACGCGCCGAATGCGGGCCTCACGACCGGCGCGGACGTGACGCGCACGATCAGCGCGGACGGCACTGTGGCGGTGGAAACAGTGGGGCCGCTGAACGGCGGCCTGACGACAACATTCAAGTACGACGATCTGATGCGAGTGACGCGGGTGACGCCGCCAGGCGACGCGGAGTTCACGGAATTCAGCTATGCCGCGGCCGCTGGTGGGTACAGCCAGCAGAAACGCGGTGGCACGCACGTCAGGACATACGTGGATGGTTTCGGCAGACCCATCCGCACGCAGGACGCCCATGGTGTGCAGACACGGCAGGAGTACGACGCGATCGGGCGCGTCACGCGCAGCTATCTGCCCTACACCACCGGAACCGGTACGCGCTCCGTCGCATACGAATACGACGCGCTGGATCGCCCGACGCGACAGGTCGCGGCAGACGGCACGAGCCAGACGCTGTACACGTACAACGGCACCGAGACGTGGATCACCGATCCGGAAGGCCGGAAGACGGTCTACCACTATTACAGCGACAGCGGCCCCGGCGGCGGGCAGTTGGAGATGGTACGCGACGCGGCCAACCAGGAGACGACGTACACCTACGACGCGGCGGGCGCGCTGACGGCCACGGCTGGTCCTGTGAGCGGCATACGCACGTGGACGTACAACAGCGCGGGGCGGCTCATATCGGAGACCCACCCGGAGAGCGGGACGACCACCTACACGTGGAACCCTGTGGGCACGCTCGCGAGCGTGACCACGCCGCTGAGCGAAACGCTTACCTACACGTACGACAACGCGCATCGGCTCGTCGGACGCGACGCGCCCGGGACGTCGTACGACCTGAGCGTGACCTACGACGCGCTGGGCCGCGTGTCTCAGCGCACGTTCGGCGGCGTGACAACGGCCACGCAGTTCGACACCGCGGGGCGTCCCTCGCAGCGCGCCGACACGGTCGATGGCATCACGTTCGGCTCGACCTATACCTACGACAACCTGGACCGCCTCATCACGCTGAAGTACCCGTCGTGGCACACGGCCACGTACGAATACGCGGCGGCCGGCCGGCTCACCGCCGTCAAGTGGCTGGGCGCGCCGTACGCCACGTTCACGTATGACGCGGAAACCGGGAACCTGACGTCGTACACGACAGGTCCCGTGAAGCACGCGATCACGTACGACACGCGCGATCGCGTGGACCTGCTGTCGGCCGGGCCTGTCACCGCGCCCAACACCCTGAGTCTCGACTACGGCTACGATCGCGCCTCGCTGGTCACCACCATCGGCGACGCCCGGCCGGGCCATTCCCAGACGTTCGGCTACGACCCGCTCGGGCGCCTGACGTCCGCGCAGGGCGTCTACGGGGCGATCACCTGGACGTACGCGGCAAACGGAGATCGCCTGACCGAAGGGCGCGCGCCGCACGGGTCGTTCACCTACGACTATGCGAATCCGTCGCGGCGTCTCCAGCAGATCACCGGACTCGCCTCCGCCTCCTTCACCTATGGCGCGGACGGGCGCACGCTGACGTACACGCACGCGAGCGGGACCACGAGCTTCGGCTACACCGCCACCGGCCTGCCCACGCAGGTCACGGCGCCAGGGGCGTCGCTCCTGAACGTTTACGACGCCGACGAGTGGCGCATCAAGCGGCAGGTCACCGTCGGGACCGCCGTGACTACGGACTACTCGTTGCGCTCGGCGCTGGGCGCGTCGACGCTCAGCCGCTACCGCAAGTCCTGTGCAACAGGCGCCCTGGAGTGGACGGCGGACACGATCTACGCGGGCGGGCGGCTGCTCGGCGCCTTCGAGGCCGACCTGAGCTCACCTGTGGTCGAGTTCGTCTCGCCATCCAGCAGTCCGAACGAGAACGTCGGCAGCGTCGGTGCGGGCGTCCGGGTCACGACGGCCACGGGCGCGGCGCTGGCGTGCCCCGTCACGGTGCGGTGGGAGACGCCGGTGACACCGTCATCGGGGACCGCCACGCCGGGTGCGGACTACACACCGGTCACCGCCGGCATGATGACGTTCCCGGCCGGGGCGGCAAGCGGCACCGTCATCGGCGCGTTCGTCCCGGTGGTGAACGACACGCTCGACGAACCCACGGAGACGTTCGTGGTGCGGCTGACCGGGGCCACGAGCGCCGTGCTCGGTGCCGTCACGTCGCACGTCGTGTCGATCCTCGACGACGATCCGCCGGTGGCGGTCAAGGTGCTCGCGACGTCGGCCAACGAGAGCGCGGGGACCGTGCGAGTGTACGTGCAACTCTCGGGCGTGAGTGGCTATACGGTCACGGCCACGGTGACGACGACTCCCGGCGAAGCGGTTGCGACGCACGACTACGTGCACACGTCGGCCGTGCTGACGTTCGACCCGGGCACCGTCGAGCGCTTCTTCGACGTACCACTGGTCAACGACGCGTACGCGGAGCCGAACGAGAAATTCAGCTTCGTGTTGAGCGGCCTGACCCACGCCACGGCCGGCGCGATCGGCCAGGTCACGATCGTCGATGACGATGGGCGGCGTGAGGCGATCGATCCGACGCTGCCGGGCGACTACTTCGCGCTGGCGCACACGTCGACGTCCGACGCGACCTATCTGCTGATCTACAACCCGCACCCGGTGGCGGTGACGGCGCGGGTGACGTACGTGCAGCCGAGCGGCAAGGGCGTGAAGCGCACGTATGCCCTCAGCGCGAAACAGCGGATCGGGCTGCACGTCAACGCCGACCCGTTCGTGATCGCCAACACGCCGCACGCGGCGGTGGTGCAGACGCAGGACGCGGCGCGGCCGTTGGTGGCGGAACTGTCGAACTACCACGGGAGCGGGTGGCCGGCGGGCGAGGCCACCGAAGGGGTGCGCCCCTCGTCGACATGGCTGTTCGCGGAGGGGGCGACGGGGCTCTCGGTGAACTTCCAGGAGTCGTTCGCGATCTTCAACCCGTCGGACGAAGCGGTGAACGTCGCGATGACGTTCTACGGGGCGACGGGCGCGGTGCTGCTCACCAAGACGGTACCGATCTCGGCCGGGCCGGGGGTGACGCGGGTGGCGGTGAATCCGGACCTGCCGACGAGCGAGCACAGCACGCGGCTGGTGGCGACCGGCCGGGATACGGGGCAGCCACGGGGGATCGTGGCCGAGCGGCTGATGCGCTGGAACAGCCAGATCGCAGGGCCCCGGAGTGCGGGCGTGCCGGCGGCGCAGGGGTCGTGGGCGTTTGCCGAAGGCGGCAAGGGGTTCTTCACGACGTACGTGGCGGTGTGGAACCCGACCGCGGTGGCGGCGACGGTGCGGTTCGCGTACCGGCACGAGAACGGGTCGATCTACACCCAGGACGTGGGCATCCCGGCTCTGGGCCGGGTGGTGGTGGCCACGCCGTCGTCGGTACCGGCCGGCGGGTTCGGGCTGGAGGTCTACGCGCTGACGCCGACGGCGATCGTGGCCGAACGGATGGTGTATGCCGGGCCGGCGTGGACGATCGGGCACGCGGGCCCGGGGGCACCGACGTTCAGCGGGACGGGGACGGCGTGGCGGTTCGCGGAAGGGGCGGGCAGCGCGCCGTTCGAGACGTACTTCCTGGTGACGAACCTGTCGACGGTGTCGGCGACGGTGACGCTGACGTACCGAACGGCGGCCGGGGCGGTGATCGGGAGTGATGTCCTGGGGGTGCCGCCGGGGGTGCGGGGGACGGTGTGGGCGAACGGGACAGCGGGGGCGCAGGCGTTCACGACGGAGGTGACGAGCACGCAGGCGATCGTGGCGGAGCGGGCGATGTACTGGCCGACGGGGGCCAGCCTGCAGAGCGGCGGTCCGGAGGCGAGCGAGGCGCAGACGAGCGCCGTGGGCAGCGGCGGGCCGGCGCCGTACACGCTGACCGAGGGGGTGGAGCTGCCGCCGGTGGTGGGGACGGCCGAGACGGCGGCGGTGGTGGTGGGCAAGCCGGTGCCGGGGAGTCTGGCGGGGGGCGGAGCAGAGGTCCAGAGCAGTAGTACGTGGCACGGGTCGCACCTGACGCTGGGGAAACGGCCATGAGCGCGCATCGCGTGAGGGCTTACATCAGACGGCTGCTGGGCGTGCTGGTCCTGGCGCTGATCGGCTCGACCGGTGCGATGGCTGACGAGCGAGCGGACGGGGCGATCCCGCCGACGCTGCTCCCGGCGCCCGTGCTCCGCGCCGGCCTGCCGGCGGACACACCGCTGTCGGGCGACGCCGTCCCCTGGGCGGCGTTGTCCGCTCCGCCGTCCCACGGCGACGCGGGCGGGATGCTGCAGCCGGGCGGGGGCGGCGGGCCGCGGTTCCGGTACTACGGGCTGGACGCGCTGGGGTCGGTGCGGGTGTTGTTCGACGCAGCGGGGGCAGTAGTCAGCCGCGCCGACTACGAACCGTTCGGGGCGGCGGCGAGCACGACGACCGGCCCGCAGCCGCGCGAACAGTACACGGGCCACGAGCGGGATGGCGAGGTGGGCGTCGACTACTTCGGCGCACGCCTGTACCTGGCCGCGATTGGCCGGATGCCCAGTGTCGACCCGCTGTATGCGGGCGCCGTCGGCAATCCGCAGCGGTGGAATCGCTATGCCTATGCGCTGAACAGTCCACTGGTGATGATCGATCCCGATGGGCGGTTGGCGGCAGCGGACTGCAACTCGTGGATCCAGATCGAACTCGACGGGCAGACGGTGGACACGCAAGTCGTGTGCGTGTCTGCTCGCGCAGGTGGGGGCAGTGAGGGCGGTAGTGCGTGGACCGCTTCGGCCGTTGCCGACATGCTCGCGTGGCTACGTGACCGCATGGTGGCACCGGTGGGTGGGCCCGCGGCGGACACGTGGGACGGCCCCACGGTCCTCGAGAAGTATCCGAATGCTGCGGGCTTTGGCAAAATCGACCCCACGACGCTGACGGAGCCCAACGGCAACGTCACAACCAGCGACATCGTCTCGGACGTACTGAACGCAGGTGGCATCGTAGGCGGTCTCCGGCAAACCGCCGTAAAGGCACTACCGGCCGCGATCAAGATTCCAATGGGCAGCGCAAAGGCCGGCATGGAGCACATCTTGCTGCGGCACGCGTCAAATGCGGTCACGACAACTTCGGTGTCGAGGTTCGCGCAGGGAATGGGGCCAAGCGAGATTCGTGCGCTGGTCAGTGAAGCTACGCGAGGTAGTACCGCATGGCGGGTTGAGGGGGCGTCGCGAGTCCTGGACGTGAATATGGGTCGCGCGATCGGGACGGACCACGCTGGTAGTGCAACATCAGGCTTACGAATCGTTACCGATGCGGCAGGCTCCGTGATTACGGCGTATCCTATTCGTGTCCCATGATTGTGCTCGAGTTCAAAGTAGACGAAGCGGAACTAACACGGGATTTGTCCGAGAGTCCGAATAGCGCGAACCCGGCAGCTCTCGAGGAGACATATTTCGTGATGCCTGTGAGCTTTGTCGTTGGTGCCACGAACATGCTCGCGTTCCCTGGAGCGAACGAAACATGGTACCCGCAACCCATCCTTGGATTTGCGGTGCACATGGCCGGAGCTGTTCTCCAGTTGAAGCATGGAGAGTCATCGACTTGTCACGTCGCGGACGGAGGTCGCCTGGAATTCGAGCGATCAGGATGGACGATGCGTGTGTCATCAACGCTCTTGCCCGAGAACGCCGAGATCGTACCGGCAACCGAGATGATCGGAGCGGTGCGAAAGTTTCGACATCACGTTCGAGATCTCCTGCTGCAACGCGAGCCAGCGATGAAAAATCATCCTTGGTGGGACGAATGGTTTCCTGAATAGCAAGAAGTGGAACTACCACGGGAGCGGGTGGCCGGCGGGCGAGGCCACCGAAGGCGTGCGTCCCTCGTCGACGTGGCTGTGCGCGGAAGGGGCGACGGGACTGTCGGTGCACTTCCAGGAGTCGTTCGCGATCTTCAACCCGTCGGACGAGGCGGTCAATGTCGCGATGACGTTCTATGGCGCCACGGGCGCGGTGCTGCTCACCAGGACGGTGCCGATCCCGGCCGGCCCGGGAGTGACCCGAGTCACGGTCAATCCGGACCTGCCGACGAGCGAGCACAGCACGCGACTGGTGGCGACGGGGCGGGACACGGGGCAGCCGCGGGGGATCGTGGCCGAGCGGCTGATGCGCTGGCACAGCCAGATCGAAGGGCACCGGAGCGCGTTGGCGATGGTAGCCGATTCCCTGCCGTCACCAGGGGTGAGCCCCTGGCACAGGTGTCCTTCTGTTGACATCGCACATGAGTGAGCGTGCCGTCGTGTGGTGATGCCACATGACTCGTCGAAGCTCGATCTCCTTCAGGGCACCATCTACGCGGCGCTCGTCAGGCTGCAGAACCGCGGCTGGATCGAGGCTGCGTGGGGTGTGTCCGACAACAACCGCCGCGCGAAGTTCTACAGCCTCACGCGGCGCGGCGAGCGCGAACTCGTCACCGAGACCACCAACTGGCAGCGCATCGCCGACGTGATGAACCGCGTGCTCGCGTGCCTCGGGATTTACAGCACCATTGCATACGGCGTCGGCGAACGCGTGAAGGAGTTCGGCGTGCGCATGGCGCTCGGCGCGACGGCCGGCGACATCCGCCAGGGCGTCGTGCGCCAGACGCTCGTCATCGCAGCCATCGGCGTTGCGATCGGTACCGTTGCCTCGCTCGCCCTCACGCGACTGATGACGGCGCTGCTGTTCGACACGTCGGCCACGGACGTCACGACGTTCGTGTCGACTGCCGCCGTTCTCGTCACCGTCGCGCTTGCCGCCGGCTATCTCCCAGCTGTCCGCGCCTCGCGCGTGTCGCCCATGGAGGCGCTGCGCGACAAGGGGCCGGGCTTGCCCGGCCCGTTCGTCGCGATCCGCCGTGTCGCGGGCCGGGCAAGCCCGGCCCCTACGATGTGGGGAGTTACGCGTCATGGCCTGCTGCGCCGTAGCGCCGCAGGCGCGAAGGCGGGTGGGTGTATCGTCGTGGGCATGCGCCTCGTGACTGTTCTCGTCCTGACCCTGCTGGCGACGGCATCGGCATTCGCGCAGACACCGGCAGCTCCGGCGGCGGCGCCGCAGCCGGCATCGTCGTACGACGCGGCGCTTGCGGCGCGCGTAGGAGCGGACGAACGTGGCATGCGGAGCTACGTGTTCGTGCTGCTCAGATCGAGTCAGACGCCCGTGCCGAAGGGGCCCGAGCGCGACGAGATGTTCAAGGGGCACTTCGCCAACATGACGCGCCTGGCCGATGAAGGGAAGCTGGTGATGGCCGGTCCGCTCGATGGCGTCGATGGCTGGCGCGGCCTCTTCATCTTCGCCACCACCGATCTCGACGAAGCCAGACGTCTCGTGAGTACGGACCCCGTGATCGTGAAGGGCGAAATGGTGGCCGAGTACCACAGCCACTACGCGACGGCCGCGCTGATGCTGCTGAACGGCCTGCACAAGACGATACAAAGACCGTAGTCCGGACAGCGGGCACCGGGCACCGGATCGTTCGGCAACCGGCAAGGGGCAACCGGCAACCGGACAGTGCCAGGGGGCCGGAGACTTCACCGGTTGCCCGTTGCCGATTGCCGGTTGCCGGATCTCGCGCTTCTACTTTCTCGGAAGCGCGAGATACATCGTGTTCTCGCCGCGGTGGACGAGGAGCAGGGCGGGGCGGTCGCCCTTCGTGAGTGCGGTGCGCAGCGACTCGACGTTGGAGACCGGTGCGCCGTCGACCTCCTCGATGACATCGCCTTCGCGCAGACCTGCGGACGCCGCGCGGCCGTCGCCATCGACCGTGGCCACGAGGACGCCGCGGTTCGCGTCGATGCCGAGCTCGCGCGCCTGCGCGGGGGTGAGGGGCTGCACGCCCATGCCGAAGCCCGTCGTGTCGGATGTCGCACCGCCGCGTTCATCTGCCGGTGCCTCGTCGCCTGTCGGCTTCAGCTCACCGACCTTCACCGTGAACGCCTGCGTCTTGCCGCCGCGCACCACGTCGAGCGACAGCTCGGTGCCGGGCTGCGTCTGCGCCACACGGTTGCGCACGTCGTTGTAGTCCTTGATGTCCTCGCCGTTGACGCGCGTGATCACGTCGCCGCGTCGCAGGCCCGCCGACGCCGCCGGCGTGTTCGGCTGCACGCCGTTCACGAGCGCACCACGCGCGCCGCTCAGACCGAGGCTCGTCGCGAGTTCGGACGTCACGGGCTGAATCGTCACGCCGAGCATGCCGCGCCGCACGCTGCCGTGATCGATCAGCTGCGTCATCACGTTGCGCGCCATGTTGGCGGGAATCGAGAAGCCGATGCCGATGTTGCCGCCCGACGGCGACAGGATCTGCGAGTTGATGCCGATCAGTTCACCGTCGGTGTTGACGAGCGCACCGCCGGAGTTGCCCTGGTTGATCGGCGCATCGGTCTGGATGAAGTCCTCGTAGGTCGTGCCGCCGGTGGCGCGGCCCTTCGCGCTCACGATGCCCATCGTCACCGTCTGACCCACGCCGAGCGGGTTGCCCACGGCAAGCACCACGTCGCCAACCGCCACGGCGTTCGAGTCGCCGAGGCTGAGCGTGCGCAGGTTCGACGCGTTCTCCAGCTTCAACACCGCAAGATCGCTCGCGGCGTCGGAACCCACGACGTCGGCCTTGAAGCTGCGCCCGTCCGTCAGTTCCACGGTGACCTGCTCGGCTCCGTCGATCACGTGGTGGTTGGTCAGCACGTAGCCGTCGGCGCGAACGATCACGCCCGAACCGAGCCCGCCGGTCCTCGGTGAGCGCCGGGGCGCCGGCACGCGGTCGCCGAAGAACTCGCGCAGCCAGTCGTCCTGCATCGGCTGGCTCACCTGCCGCACGCGCCGCTCCGACCGCACGGTGACAACGGCGGGCGTCACGCTCTCGACGATGCCGGCATAGGAGTGCGTGGCAGGCCCGAGCGCGCGCGTCGCGCTGCCTGCCTCGTGCGCCACGGGCGCAGGATTGGTGACGGTCGCCTGTGGCGCCGCCGAATATCCAAGAAGGACGCCGGTCAGGAGCACCGCCCCCACCGCCGCGCCCTTCCGTCCGAATCTGATGTAGTCGCTAGCCATAGGTCCTCGGGAAAGGAAGTCAGGAATTCCGGTCCTGAGATCTCTGACGAAGACAGGATTACGCGAGTCTTACGCGGCGATTACATCTGTGACAGGGACGGCGCATCGAGGGGCAGACGGACCTCGAATCGCGTGCCGACACCCGTCGTCGACGTGACAGCAACGGATCCGCCGTGCGCTTCGACGATGGCCTTCACGAGGCTCAGGCCCAGGCCCAGTCCGCGCGTGGCGCGGCTGCGATCGCCACGGTACAGGCGTTCCCAGATGTGCGGCAGTTCGTCGGCGGGGATGCCCGAGCCCGTGTCCGTCACGGCGATCGACGCCTCGTGGCCGTCGCGGCGGCCGTCGATCGCGATCCGCCCGCCGGGTGCCGTGTACTTCACCGCGTTGTCGACGAGATTGGCGAGCACCTGGCGCAGGCGCGCGCGATCGACGGAGACGACGAGATCGGGTGCCACGTCGGTGGCGATCACCAGACCGTTCTCGTCGGCCACGTCCTCATAGAGATCGAGCGTCTGCCGCACGACGTCCGCGAGCGCCACGGGCTCGCGTCGCAGCGCCATCGTGCCCGTCTCGGCTTCGGAGATGTCCATCAGCGAGTGCAGCATCCTGTCCACGCTGTCTGCCTCTTCGACGCACTCGGCCAATGCCGCGCGCATGCGCTCGGCGTCACCCGACGCGAGCGCCGATTCGGCGATTCCGCGCAGGCGCGTGAGCGGCGTGCGCAGGTCGTGCGCCACGTTGTCGAGCGCGCCGCGCATGCCGGTCACCACGCGATCGATCCGATCCAGCATCGCGTTGACCAGCCCTCCCAGCTCACCCAGCGCATCGTCGGGATTGGATGGCGGCACGCGCGCATCGGTGCGTCCTGTCCGGACGATGCCGCGCACCGTGTCGGCCAGCGCGCGCACTGGCCGCAGGCCCGACCACGTGATCGCCACGCCACCCGCGAACGCGATTATCAGGACGAGCGCGAGGTCGATGAGCAGCACGCGCCTGAATCGCTGGAGCACTTCGTTGCGACGCTCGGTGCTGCGTCCCACCTGGAGCAGTGTGCCGTCGCCGAGCCTGACCGATGCCACTTCGAGCACCTCGCCCGTCGAACCGATCGGCAGCGTGGACCACGTTTCCTCGCCCAATTGGCGAGGTGTCTCGACCCGCGAGAGGTCGAGGCGACGCCATTGCTGCGGCATGCTGTAGAACACCAGCTCCTGTCCGGGGCCGACGGTGCGGACCAGCATCGAGCCGGGCGCCATCGCGAGCGTGCCGTCCTGGATCTCGCGCGCCAGCGCCTGCACGCCGCCGCGCACGTACGCGCGGGCGTACTGCACGAGGGCCGTGTCGATCGCGTCGTGATCGTAGCGACGAAGTGATGCCGAGAGCAGGACGTACGTGAGCGCGACGAGGGCCAGCGCACTGGCCACGAAGGCCACCGCGTACCAGAGCGCGAGGCGCAGGCCGAGCGCGTCGCGCAGGCCGTCACGCCACCTTGACGACATAACCCACTCCGCGCACGGTGTGAATCAGCTTCGACTCGAAGCCGCGGTCCACCTTCTCGCGCAGGCGGAACACCAGTACGTCGACGACGTTGGTGCCGGGATCGAAGGAGTAGTCCCACACGTGCGACAGGATCATCGTCTTGGAGACGACGCGGCCCGCGTGGCGCATCAGGTACTCCAGCAGCGTGAACTCGCGCGGACGCAGTTCGATGACGCGGCCCTCGCGCGTGGCCGTCCGCGACACGAGATCGAGGTGCAGGTCACCAACGGTGAGCTGCGTGGCGACAGGCGCCTGCGTGGCGCGACGGATCAGCGCGTTCACGCGCGCGAGGAGTTCGGGGAAGGCGAACGGCTTCGTGAGGTAGTCGTCGCCGCCGGCGGTGAGTCCGTTGACGCGGTCGTCGACCGAGTGCCTGGCGCTCAGGATGAGGACGGGCGTGAGCACGCCGCGCTGGCGCATCCGCTGGATCAACTCCAGGCCGTCGAGCCGCGGCAGCATCAGGTCGACGATGGCCACGTCGTGCTTGCCGAACGTCGCGAGATCCAGCCCCGTCTCGCCCTCGGCGGCCCGATCCACCACGAACCCCGCCTCACGCAGTCCATTGGCCACGAACTCCGCAATTCGGGAATCGTCCTCCACCAGCAGCGCGCGCACGGGGCCATGTTAGGACAGAGGAGAGAAGGGTGCGAGATACTGCACGGGTGCGCGCGCAGGATGAGGGCGTGACGATCGAGGTTCGCGTGATTCCGCGGGCCGTGCGGTCGGGGGTGGCGGGGACGCGCGACGGGGCGGTGCTCGTGCGGCTTGCGGCGGCGCCTGTCGATGGTGCGGCCAATGCCGCGCTCGTCGACGTGCTCGCGGAGGCGTTCGACATCCCGAAGCGGCATGTCGCGATCGTGTCCGGGGAGCGGGCGCGCCGGAAGCGCGTGCGTCTCGCGGGCGTGACCGATGCGCAGGTACAGGCTGTTGTGTCTGCTGGTGAGACCACGTAGAACGGACGTGTCGACAATGAACAGCACACCACCATCTCCTTCGTCTGCCATGCGTGCCGGTGTCACTCGTCGTCAGGCGATCGGCTTCTGCGTGGCGCCGCTCGCCCTTGCGGCGGCACACGCGCCGGGCACCGGGCACCGGGCATCGGGCACCGGCAGCGCCGGTTCTCAGGCCGTCAGGGCGAGCCGACCGACGGACATCCGGATCGTTGACGCCACGTACGACTTCGAGCGCCACACGTACCGCGCACCGTACATGTTCGGCGGACGCTCGGTCGATCGCGTGACGCTGCTGAACGTCCACGTGCGCGTGCGCACGGGCAGCGGCATCGAATCGACGGGGTTCGGATCGATGACGCTCGGCAACGCGTGGGCGTATCCGAAGGCCTCGCAGGACGAGGGGCTCGGCGCGATGATGGCACTCGCCGAGTCGTGCCGCACGCTCACCGCGGCGTGCGACGAGGAGGGGCATCCGCTCGATCTGTGGCGTGTGCTCGAACCGGCGTACCTGCGCGCCGCTGTCGACCTCACGCGCACGCGTGCCCTGACGCACCCGATCCCGCCGCTGTGTACGCTCGTCGTGGCCAGCCCCTTCGACGCCGCGATCCACGACGCCTACGGCAAGGCGTTCGGCGTCAGCAGCTACGCCACGTATTCGAAGGCGCACGTGCGCCACGATCTCTCGCGCGATCTCGGTCCGCGCTTCGCCGGCGAATACCTCGATCGCTACGTGCCCGTTGCGCCGCGCGCCGAGACGCCTGTCTTCCATTCGGTTGGTGCGAGCGATGCCATCGAGTCGTCCGACGTGAAGACGCGCCTCGACGATGGGCTGCCGAACACGCTGGCGGAGTGGATCGCGCGCGACGGCCTGACGCATTTCAAGATCAAGTTGAACGGCGGCAACGAGGCGCAGGACTTCGATCGCATCACGCGGATCGATCGCGTGGCGCGCGAGGCGATGACCGCCAGGCGCGTCGACGACTGGAACTACCTGCTCGACTTCAACGAGGGGTGCCCGAACGTGGAGTACCTGCTCGCGCTGCTGCGCAAGGTGCGCGAGGCAACGCCGGACGGCTTCCGCCGCATCAAGTACGTGGAGCAGCCGACGTCGCGCGACCTCGCCACCGATCGCGCCAACGTCATGCACGAGGCATCGAAGCTTCTCCCCGTCGTCGTCGACGAGGGGCTCATCGACCTCGAGTCGCTGCTCATCGCGCGCGAGATGGGGTACACGGGCGTGGCGCTGAAGGCGTGCAAGGGGCAGAGCCAGGCGATGCTGATGGCGGCCGCCGCGCAGAAGTACGGCATGTTCCTGTGCGTGCAGGACCTCACGTGCCCCGGCGCGTCGCTGATCCAGTCGGCGGGTATCGCCGCGCGCGTGCCGGGCAACGCCGGCATCGAAGCCAATGCGCGCCAGTTCGTACCCTCGGCCAGCGCCGCATGGGAGCCCCGCTTCCCGGGTTTGTTCAAGATCCGCAATGGCGTGATGCGCACCGGCCAGCTGACCGGGCCGGGTCTCTCGGCCATCGCGCCGTAGCAAGGGGCCGGGCAAGGCCGGCCCCCACGCCGTGGCGGCGATGGTCCCCCGGTTGCCGGCTTGCCGATTGCCGGTTGCCGGATCTCTACTGAAACTTTCCCCATCCTCCCGTGTATGTGACGTAGATGGCCGGCGGTGGCGACCCGACGGGCGCGCCAGGCGCGGCCGAATTCGATGCGTTCGTTCGTGAGTACCAGGACATGGTCTTCGCCGTGGCCGTTCGGCTGCTCGGCGACGAGGCCGACGCGGAAGACGTGGCCCAGACGGTGTTCCTGCGTGCGTTCGAGCGGTTCGCGTCGATTGGTTCCGACGCGCGCGTGGCGGGTTGGCTCAAGGCGGTGGCGACCAATCTCTGCCTGAATCACCTGGAGCGCCATCGGGCGCGGTGGCGGTTGTTCAGCGAGATGGGCGACACGGCGGACACGACCTACGACGTGCCGAGCGCCGGCGCGGGGCCTGACGAGGCCCTCGACGAGTCGGAGCGGCAGGCGCGGCTGGAAGCGGCGTTGCGCGAACTGCCACCGCACCAGCGCGTGCCGATCGTGCTGTTCCACTTCGAGCAGCATGGGTACGACGACATCGCCCGCCTGCTCGGCGTGTCGGTGAGCAAGGTGAAGACGGACATGCATCGCGGACGCCTCGCGCTCCGCAGGTGGTT
Source organism: Acidobacteriota bacterium (assembly GCA_020845575.1). Taxonomy (NCBI): domain Bacteria; kingdom Pseudomonadati; phylum Acidobacteriota; species Acidobacteriota bacterium. Next base: position 97,725 of record JADLFL010000001.1, read on the forward strand.
GTCATGACGAAAGACGAGGGAGCACTCGAACGGCAGGTGCAGCGGGCCCTCGCGGCGTTGCCGCCACCGCGCGCGCCACGCACGCTGCGGCCGCGCGTGATGGCGGCCGTGACGCCGGTGGTCGGTCGTCCGTGGTTCACATGGCCGTGGCCGGTACAGGTCGCGGCGGCGACGGCGCTGTGCCTGGTGGTGGGCGTGCTCGTGTGGCAGTGGCCCGCGCTCGTGGCGGCGATCGCCCCGTCGCTGCCCGCGCCCGTCCACGAAGGCACGACGCGCGTGGTGGCACTCGCCGAAGCCAACCACGCGCTGATGAAGTTGTTGCAGTTGACGTGGACGGGCGTCGTGGCGCCCGTGGCGCGTTTCGCACTGGTGATTTCGGTCCTGTTGTGCACCGCGTGCGCGGTGTGTCTGGCGGCTCTGAGCCGCGTCGCCCTTGGAGGGGCTTCCCAGTCATGACCAGACGACTCCGACTGGTGTCCACGATCGTGCTGTGCGCGATGTCGGCAACGGCGTTCGCGCAGTCCGATACGCCGGTGTCACCCGCGCCGAACGCTCCGGCGGTGCGCAGCGAGGCCGTGCCTCCGCCCGAGGCGGGAGCGCGCATCACGCGTATCGACGGACCGTGCGACGGCTATCACTCCGGCCCCGGGTTCCGTCTCGGTCAGGACCACGTGGTGCGCCAGGGCGAGGTCGTGCGCGATTTCGCCGTCGTGCTCGGCAACGCGGTGGTCGAGGGCGCCGTCTGCGGCGACCTGTCGGTCACGCTCGGCGACGTGCGTCTCGGCCCCGAGGCGTTCGTCGAGGGGCAGCTGGTCGTCGTTGGCGGCACCGTCACCATCGAGCCTGGCGCCACGGTACGCGGCGAACTCGTCGTCGTGGCGGGAGCCGTCGACGCGCCGGCGGACTTCCGTCCGGGTCGCGAGCAGATCCTCGTCGGTATTCCGGTGATCGGCACGCAGGCGCGGCTCGTCGTGCCGTACGTCACGCGCGGGCTGCTGCTCGGCCGGCTGATCGTGCCGGACATGGCCTGGGTGTGGTGGATCGTGGCCGTCGTGTTCTTCGTGCAGGCGCTCATCAACCTGCTCTTCCCACGTGCCACGGCGTCGGCCACCGCGATCATCGTGGATCGCCCGCTGAGCACGTTCCTCGCCGGACTGCTCGTCATCGTGCTGACGGCACCGGTCGTGGCATTGCTGGCCGTGACGGTGATTGGTCTGGCGGCGCTGCCCGTGCTGTTCGGCGCGCTGATCATCGCGTGGATCGTCGGCAAGATCGCCGTGGGGCGCTGGATCGGATCCCGCCTGTTCGAGCAGGACGATCCCGACAGCCGGATGGAAGGCACGCGATCGTTCGCCATCGGCTTCGTGGTGCTGACCATCGTCGCGATGATCCCCGTGCTCGGCATCGTGGTGTGGGGCCTGACGAGCGTGCTCGGGCTGGGCTCCGCCGCGATGGCGTTCGTGCGCGGGTTCCGGCGTGAGAACCCGCCGCCCGTGCGCGTTCCGCCGCCCGCGCCACCTCCGCCGCCCGTGGGGACGCCCTACGAGACGGCCGCCGTCGGTGCCGCTCCTCTGGCCGGATTCGACGAGGCGGCCGCGCCGCTGGACATGTCAGGTGGTGCTGACGGATTCGCCATGCCGCCACCCGCGTTCGCCGGCGTGCCGCCGATGGCCCGGGCGGGTGCGGCGCCGTCGGCCGCCGGGCGCGCGCTGCTGGCGTTTCCACGCGCGGACCTCGGCCCGCGCGCCGGCGCGTTCCTGCTCGACGTACTGATCGTCGCGGTCGTCGCGTCGACGATCGGCGGGCGCGATCCCGATGACTTCATCGTGCCGCTGCTGCTCGTGTACCACATCGCGTTCTGGCTCTGGAAGTCGACCACCGTCGGCGGGATCATCTGCCAGTTGCGCGTGGTGCGCGTCGACGGTGCGGAGCTGCGCCTGGTGGACGCCCTGGTGCGTGCCCTCGTCGCCATCTTCTCCCTGGGCGCCTTCGGCCTCGGCGTCCTCGCGATCACGCGCGACCCCGAACGCCAGTCCTGGCACGACCGCGTCGCCGGCACCCTCGTCGTGCGCGTGCCACGAAACTATCCGCTGCCATAGGGAGGACGGGGAGAGCGGCAACCGGCAAACCGGAACAACTGTTCGAGCCCGGGCGTCCGGTTGCCCGTTGCCGGTTGCCCGTTGCCGGCCGGTATACTCCCCCCATGCCGACGATCCTCGTCGCCGACGATGAGCAGCTGATTCGGTGGTCGCTGTCCGAGCGGCTGCAGGCCGACGGGATGCGCGTGATCGAGGCGGGCACCGGGCAGGAGGCGATCCAGCGCGTGCAGGATGGCGTCGATCTCGTCCTGCTCGACTACAAGCTGCCCGACACCGACGGCGTCTCGGTGCTGCGCCACATCAAGGACTACGACCCCGACATCGTCGTCATCCTGCTGACCGCGTACGCCACCGTCGACACCGCCGTCGAGGCGATGAAGACGGGCGCCTACCACGTCGCGAACAAGCCGTTCAACATCGACGCGATTTCCGATCTCGTCGCCAAGGCGCTCGAGACCACGCAGCTGCGGCGCGAAGTGCGCCAGCTGCGCGCCGAGAAGGCGCAGCCGTTCGCGCCCGAGCGCATCATCGGCGAGTCGCCCGGGATGATCGAGGTGAAGGCGCTGCTGAAGAAGGTGGCCATGAGTCCGGCGTCCACGGTGCTGCTCACCGGCGAGAGCGGCACGGGCAAGGACCTCGCCGCCAAGGTGCTGCACTTCAACAGCGACCGCGCGCACAAGCCGTTCGTGAACATCACCTGCTCGGCGATTCCCGAGACGCTGCTCGAGAGCGAGCTGTTCGGCCACGAACGGGGTGCGTTCACCGACGCGCGCCAGCAGAAGCGGGGCCTGCTCGAATCGGCCGACGGCGGCACCGTGTTCCTCGACGAGATCGGCGAGATGGTGCCCGCGCTGCAGGCCAAGTTGTTGCGCGTGCTGGAGGAGAAGGCGTTCAAGCGCGTGGGCGGGCAGCACGACGTGCGCGTGGACGTGCGCATCATCGCGGCGACCAACAGGAACCTCGAGGAGCAGGTGAAGCGCGGCCTCTTCAGGTCGGACCTCTACTACCGCCTCAACGTCCTGCCCATCGAACTGCCCGCGTTGCGCTCGCACCTCGAGGACATCCCGGCGCTCGTGGTCTTCTACGTGGATCAGTTCAATCGCGAGTTCCGCAAGTCGGTGCGCGGCGCGTCGCCGGAGTCGCTCAAGGCAATGCAGGAGTACGGATGGCCGGGCAACATCCGCGAACTGCGTAACGCCGTCGAGCGGGCCATGCTGCTCTGCGAGCATCCCTGGCTGGAGCCCGCCGACTTCCCGGCGTTGGCCGGGGCTCCGCCGCTGGCCGCGGGTATGGCGCTGCCGGCCGAAGGCGTGAACCTCGAGGAACTGGAACGCAGCCTCGTGGTGCAGGCGCTCGAACGGGCCGGCGGTCACCACGCGCGCGCCGGGACGCTGCTCGGCCTCAATCGCGACCAGGTCCGCTACCGCGTCGAGAAGTTCGGCCTGGGCAAGGTGTCGGCGTAGGCCGCGGGTTTTCCCGCACGTGCGCGCGGACTTTTCCCCCACGTCTGCGCAGTGCCCCACGTTGGCCGCGTTTTCCGCGCTGCCCTCAGCGGCACGGCTGTTGCTGGCCTCCGAACCATGCCCACAGGGAGGTTGGACGCTCGTGCCGTGCTGGCCGCTGGCCCGGACGCGCCAACCCGGATAGCATCGCCGCCAGTGACCGTCCCCTCACGCCCCGCATGGTCGCGCGACACCGCCCTGCCCGTCCTGGGTCTCGCGCTTGCCATCGTCATCCTCGCCATCGACATCGAAGCGCCCGTCGGCACGGCGATCGGAATCCTGTACGTGGGCGTGATCCTCCTCGGCTTGTGGAGTCCATGGCGCGCGTACCCACTGGTGGCTGCCTACGTGTCGTCGGCGCTCGTTCTGGTCGATCTGTACCTCGCATGGGATCCGCAGGCCGCGCCGGGCGTGTTGGTCAACGGCCTGCTGCGGATCGCGGTGTTCGTCATCACGGCGTTCGTCGTCCGCCGCTTCGTCGCGGTGGAGCGGCAGGCGCAGGTCAGCGTGGAGCACCTGAGCGACTTCAAGCGCGCGCTCGACGCCGCGGCGATCGTGGCCATCACCGACGTGCGCGGCCGCATCACGTACGTCAACGACAAGTTCGTGGAGATCTCGGGCTACACCTCCGACGAACTGATCGGACAGGACCATCGCATCATCAATTCGGGCCACCATCCTCCCGAGTTCATCCGCGCGATCTGGCACACGATCGCCAGCGGACGCGTGTGGCACGGCGAGATCCGCAATCGCGCGAAGGACGGGCACTACTACTGGGTGGACACGACGATCGTGCCGTTCGTCAACGAGGCGGGCAAGCCGTACCAGTACATCGCCATCCGCGCCGACGTCACGGCGCGCAAGGCCGCCGAGGACTCGCTCACGCACCAGGCGGCGCTGGCACGCGTCGGTCAGATGGCTGCCGTGCTCGCGCACGAGGTGCGCAACCCGCTGGCCGGGATCCGCGGCGCCATGCAGGTCCTCATCGGCCGTCGGCGCGCCGACGACCCCGAGCGGGGCGTGATGCAGGAGATCCTCGCGCGCACCGAGGCACTCAACGACCTGATCAGCGACCTGCTCGTGTTCGCGCGCCCGCGTCCGCCGCGCTTTGCCGACGTCGACCTCCTGCCCCTGATAGACGATGTGTTCGCGGCGGTGCGGCAGGATCCGGCGGGCGCCGAGATCGAGCTCGACGTGACGGGCCCCGCGCTGATGGTCCACTCGGACGCCGATCTGACGCGCGCGACGATCCTCAACCTCGTGCTCAACGCCGCACAGGCGCTGGCAGGCGAAGGGCGCATCACCGTGTCGTTGACGCCCACGGTCGATGGATTCGTGCAGGTGCAGGTCCGCGACACGGGCCCCGGCATTCCGCCGGACATCCGGGCGCAGATCTTCGAACCGTTCTTCACCACGAAGGCGCGCGGTGGCGGGCTCGGCCTACCCATCGCGCAACGGACGGCGGAGCTCCACGGCGGATCGCTCTCCGTCTATTGCCCGCCCGATGGCGGTACCGTGTTCACGCTGACGCTGCCGCGCGCCACGGCCGCTGCCGCGGGTTGAGCGGACAGGCGTCAGGGAGTCGGAAGGCGGGGCTCGCCGCGCCACTCGCGGCGGAGCAGGCCGAACAGCAGGATGTCGTCCTCGGTCCCGTCGAGGATGCGCGCGAGGCGCCGGCGGCCTTCTTCGACGAATCCCGCGCGCCTGTACAACGCGATCGCCCGCAGGTTGGACCCGAAGACTTCGAGCTCGATCCGCGTCAGGCCCTTGCCGAACCCTTCGGCGAGGGCATCGTCGAGCAGGCGCTGCCCCAGGCCGCGGCCTCGTGCGTCCGGCGCGAGGCCCATCCCGAGGCGGCCGTAGTGCCTGAGTCCCTCGAAGGGACCGCAGACGATGTCGACCCAGCCGATGAGGCGATCGGCATCGACGAGCACGAGCGCGACGCCGTTGGACGCGCGCACGTGCGACAGGTACTCGCGCGTTTGCGCGATCGTGAAGCCGTCCGTCGAGCCGAGGTACCTGCGCTCGCGCGCCACGGCCTCCACGAGCGCCTGCAGCGCCGGCGCGTCGTCGTCAGTGGTGGGTCTGACGCGCATCGGCATCACTTCGGCGGATAGGTGCCCGCCGTCGCGCGCAGGATCTTCAGCAGCACGTCGGAGTTCTCGTACACGCCCGTGAACTGCCACGCGCCGGGGCCTGACGCGGAGAGCGGCACGTCGGACGCCGTGTGGCCCGCGAACGTGTGGCCGTTGGACGCCGTGTCTGCCGGGCATCCGCGCGAATCGGGACATGCGGTCTCGCCGTTCTCGATCGTGCCGGACACGACGAACCCGGGCACGCCGCCCGCCTCGCCGCGGGCCGGATTGGCCACCGCCACGAGCCGCCCATCGTCTTCCTTCTTCAGCACGCCGGCTTCGGTCTGCACGCGATCGGCCATCCAGTTCTCGATGCGATCGGGCGCCGCGGACCATCCGAGCAACAGCTTGCGCGTGGGATCGGGATCGACGGGGAAACCGCGCTCGTCCACCACGTAGTTGGTGGTGAAGGGGAGGACCTGCTCGGGCAGGAAGCGGAAGACGGCGGCGTAGTCGCGCACGGCCTTGCCGATCTGCGACGGCACGTAGTGCTCGTTGCCCACGCCGATGATGCCCATGCCGCCCGTCTCGTGGTCGGCGGTGACGATCACGAGCGTGTCGTTGTCCGGATTGTTGTCGCTGTTGGTCTGCTTCGCGAACTCCAGCGCAACGGCGATCGCGCGATCGAACTCGATGATGTCCCAGATGGAGCGTTCCTGATCCGCGGCATGCGCGCGCTTGTCGATCGACGCGCCTTCCACCATCAGATAGAAGCCTGCCGGCGAGTGTGCCGTGAGCGACCTGAGCGCGAGGCGGGTCATGTCCTCGAGCATCGGCGTGTCGCGGTACGGCGCGTTCTTCTCGAGCGCGAGCTCGTCGCTGTACCGCCCGGCGCCGACCTTGTCGAAAGCCACCACCATGTGCTGTGCATGGAAGAGTCCGAGCAGCGCCTTCGGCGCCGGCGTCTGCGGATCGAGAAGACGCCGCACGTCGGTGCCGTTGCGCACGGTGTCGTAGCCCGCGCCGCGGAACTCCTCGATCAGGTTGCGGGTGTCCGGCCGCGTGCCGCCCGCGTCCTTCGGGGCGAAGTGGTTCGCGCCGCCGCCCATCAGCACCGTCACGCCGTTGGTCGCGCGTTCGTCGAAGAACTGCGCGGCGATGCCGGGTCCCGCGAAGCGGCTCGACGTGTGCGCCGCGTTGGCCGCCGGCGTCGAGTCGGTGAGATCGGCGGTGGTCACGATGCCGACGTTGAATCCGGGACCGCGCGTGCGCCGCAGGATCTCGCCGAGGTACTCCATACGCGGGTTGTCGAACGGATCCGGCGTGTTGTCGGGGAACACGCCCTCCTGGTTGTTGGCGTTCTTCTGCCCGGTGACGTAGGCGGCCATACCGGGCGACGAGTCGGTGATCACGGCGTTGAGCGAACCGGTCATCACCTGTCCCGTGACCTCCAATGTGTCCATCGCGAGCCGGCCGGCGGCCTTGCCGTTGTGGGTCCCGCGCGAGACGATGCGCGCGGCCGTGCGGTGGGCGGCGCCCATGCCGTCGCCGAGGAAGAAGATGACGTTGCGCGCGCGCGGTTGGCGTCGGCGCGCGGGGCCCGCCCACGTCTCGACCTGCAGGTGCGATTCGGCGGACGCGCCGTCGCTCGTCGTAGCGCGAATCACGAGCGGCCCCTGGCGCGAGGCGCTGAAGCGGCGCGAGAGGAAGTTGGCGGTGTTGGCCGGGGCGCCATCCTGGGCCTTCGGGTCGTTGCGCGCGGTCCATTCCTGGCCATCGACCCAGACGCGCAGACCCGTGGGCGCCGCGGCGTCGCTGCTGGTTGCCTCGACGCGGATGTCCATGATCTGTCCGGCGACGAGCACGCCGCCATCGGGCGGCATGATGCGGATGGTGGTCGCTCCGTAGGCGACCGGCGACGAGAGGATGAAAGCGCCAAGTGCGACGAGGACGGTACGCATGGCGGGAATCATAGCGCCGTGACGCACATATACTGTCGCGCATGCACAGACGGGAGTTCCTCGGAGCCGTGGCTGCGTCGGGGTTGATACCGGCCGTCGCTGGTGGACGGGCGATCGCGCAGGCGGCCCAGCCGCCATCGCTGGCGCCGACGGCGTTCGAGATGGCCTGCATGACGTTGCCGTACGCGGCCTTCCCGATGGAACGCGCGCTCGAGGGCGTCGTGAAGGCGGGGTATCGGAACGTGGCGTGGGGTGTCACGCACAAGGGGAGCGACGGGCGCGAGCGTCCGGCGATGGCCGTCGACGCGCCACCGTCGGAGGCCGCGGCGCTCGCCGGCAGGTGCCGCGACATGGGACTCGATCCCGTGATGATGTTCTCGACGGTCTTCCTCGAAGAGGCAGGCGCCGCCGAGGCGCATCAGCGGCGCATCGCGCAGGCGGCCGCGGCGCGGATCCCCTACGTGCTCACGTTCGGCCGTACGCGGCCCGGCGAGTACGAGCGCGTGATCGCGTGCCTGAAGGCCATCGGGCCCGTGGCGCGCCAGGCGGGCGTGATGGTGCTCATCAAGCAGCACGGCGGGAACACGGCCACCGGCGAGATGTGCGCGCGGATCATCGCCGAGGTAGGAGACGAGGGCGTGCGCCTGTGTTACGACGCGGGCAACGTGCTCGACTACGAGAGCCATGATCCGATCGCCGACATCAGGACGTGCGTCTCGGACATCCGCGCGTTCGCGATCCAGGACCATCGCGACTGGCCGAAAGACGAGGATTGCGGCCCGGGTTTCGGCGAGATCGATCACTACCGCCTCTTCGAGCCCGTCATGCACACGGGGCTGACGATCCCGCTCGTCTTCGAGAACATCTTCGAACCGCTCGTGCCGCGCCCGTCGACGGCGGAAGGCATCGATGCGCTCGCGCGCCGCGCGAGGGAATACGTGGACGGCGTGATTCGCGGACTGCGCACGCGCGCCTGATTGGTAGAGAAAGGATTTCCTTACGTGACTAACGACTGCACTCGACGAGCCTTCCTCGGCGCCGGCACCTCGCTGGCCGTCACCACCGCGCTGGCGGGCCGCGCCGTGGCGTCAGCCCAGGCGCCAATCCCCGCAACGCCCGTGGCCGGCGCGATCGCGACGGGCGTCATCGGCACCGGCGGACGGGGCACGGCTGACCTGCGCGCCGTGCTCGACCTCGGCAAGGTGGCCGCGGTGTGCGACGTGAAGGCCGATCGCCTGAAGGCCGCCGTCGATCTGGCGGCGCGCGACACGCCGGCGTCGTACGACGACTATCGCCGCGTGCTGGACCGCAAGGACATCCAGGCGGTGGTCATCGCCACGCCGCCGCACCTGCACGCGGAGATGGCGGTGGCGGCGCTGCAGGCGGGCAAGCACGTCTACTGCGAAAAGCCCGTGGCGATCACGCCGGACACCGTTGCGGCCGTGGTCAAGGCCGTGAAAGCGTCAGGGAAGGTGTTCGTCTCGGGCCAGCAGCTGCGGTCGTATCGTCGTCTGGGCTCGGCGGTGGACAAGATTCGGAGCGGCGCCATCGGCGACGTGTTGATGGTGAAGGCGCAGCGGCACTCCGAGAGTGACCTGAGCCATACCGGCAGTTCGGCGGACTGGTTCTTCGACGTCGAGAAGTCCGGCGGGTACCTGATCGAGATGTCCGTGCACAACCTCGATCTGTGCAACTGGGCGATCGGCGCCACGCCGGTGAAGGCGGCCGGTTTCGGCGGCATCCTGCTGTACAAGGACGACCCGCCGGGGCGATCGATCATGGACGGCTACACGCTCAGCTACGACTATCCGGGCGGCGTGAAGCTGTACTTCACGCAGATGGTGTTCCATCCGAAGGGGCTGCCCGGCGGCGGGCAGTTCGTGCACGTCTACGGACAGAAGGGCGCGTGCGATCTGATGGGCGATACGCGCGTGTATCCGCTCGACGGCCAGGCGCCGCCGGCCGAACTCGTGCCGAAGGTCGACGAGGATCAGAACGCGCACATGCGCGCGTTCTACGACTGCATCCGCGGCACCGGCCACAACCCCGCCGACGTGATGGTCGGCGCGACAGGCGCGCTGACCGCCATCATGGGCCACCAGGCCATCACCACGGGCAAGGTCGTCGAGTGGGCGACGATTGCCAGGGGGATTGCCTGACCGACAACGGGCAACGGGCAACTGCTCGGGCCGGCTCTCCGAGCCCGGCCCAACCGCTACCTGCCCTGCAGGTACGCGTCGAGGACAGGAACCAGTGACGCGCCGTATTCCTGCCACAGGGTGGCGGACGTGTGGCTCTTGCGGCCTTCGATCCAGTTGGCGTTGAGCTCGTGGACCACCGCGTCGATGCCGTAGCGTTGCAGCCAGCCGTCGCCGAGCGTGCCGCTGTTGCGGAACTCGCCGTCGGTGTGGCCTTCGGTGAACCACGTGTGCGCGCGGAGCAGGGCTTCGAGGCGCGCCATGCGTGCGAGGTGCGCGTCGAGGCCCGGCACCGGCGGACGGCTGATGTGCAGCAGGCCGCGTCCGTCGTTGTGCAGTTCGATGGCGAGGGTGGGCGTGCGCCCCTTCGCGATCATCGCCTCCAGCCAGCGTTCGAGCGCCGCGTTCTCGGGCACGAGCGTGGCGTCAGCCGGTGATTGCCAGTTGCGATTCAGGTCGCGCCCGTTGGCGTTGAAGCGCGTGAGGCCGCGTGCCACGCCGTCCTTGTTGGCCATCGGCAGCACGTACAGCACGTGGCGTGCCCGCCATTCCCGCGCCACGGCATCGTCTCGCAGCAGTCGATCCACGAGCCCCTGCGCCACCCAGTTGCTGCCAGACTCCCACGGATGCGCCCGTGCGCGCACGAACACGCGCGTCGGTGCTTCCTCGTTCCCGATGGTGATGATCTCCAGCGGACGCCCCTGCACCGTGTGGCCGATCGTGGCGACAGACGCGTGAGGGCTCGCGCTGACGCGCGCGAGGAAGCGATCGAGATCCGACAGGCGATACGGCTGCATGCGCGCCAGCCACAGCGATTCCCCGGGCATCGTCACGGTGACGCGTACACGGTTGTCCGGCAATGCGGTGGTGGGCACCGTGGTCCACGTGTCGCCGTCCGGTGAGATCGCCACGCTTCGGAGTTCCCGCGCCACCGACCCGGGTGTGCCGTTCCAGACGTTGTCGAGATTGCGGAACTCGATCGTGATGCGCGCGCCGGGGCGTCCGACGAGCCGCACGCTGATGTGACCAGCGGCGCGATTCGGTGAGTCGCGCTCGTGGTCGTAGAGGAGGTGCACGAGATACGCGCCATCCTCCGCACGCTCGTACCAGACGGGCGAGGCGTTCTCGATGCCCGTGTCGATGTACGAGAGTTCGGTGTCGGTTGCCGCCAGCGCCTGCGCGAACGCGACGGCGTGTGTCAGCGCAGTCGTGACGATGAGGGCCGAGAGGAAAGTACGCAACATGTTTGTCAGATGACGGAGCCAGGGAGGTCGCCGAGGCGGTTCTCCAGTTCGCGACGCGCGTGTTCCAGCGACGAGGGCAGCTGAAGACGCGCGCCGAGCGCGTGTGCGGGTTCGTCGACGGCGAATCCAGGCCCGTCGGTCGCGATCTCGAGGCGTACGCCGCCAGGCTCGTGAAAGTAGATCGACCGGAAGTACGTGCGGTTCCTGACGTCGGTCACGTCGAGGCCCGCGCCTCGCAGGCGTGCCTGCCACGCGCGCTGCCCGTCATCGTCTTCGGTGCGGAACGCGACGTGGTGCACGCAGCCAACGCCCATCGCCCCGTCGGCGCCGGTGGTGTCGGTCAGCACGTCGACGAACACGCCCGGCTCACCGCCCGACATCGCGAATCGTCGTCGCGACGCCCGCGCTTCGACGATGTGGAATCCCATGGTGTCGGTCAGCAGCGCGCTGGTGGGGGCTGGATCGACCGTCGGCAGTTCGACGCTGTGGAGCCCCAGAATCACGCGCGGTCTGTCGTACGTCACGCCGCCCTCCGGCACGCCGACGAGTTCGAGCGAGAGGCCATCAGGATCGCGGAACGAGAGCGCTGGCGCGCCGCACCACGTCTCGCCGCGTTCGACGCCGACGCCATGCTCCGTGAGCCATTCGGCCCAGGGCTGGACGTGCGACGTCGGCACGCTGAGCCTGACGCGCGTTGCCTGACCGTTGCCCTGACGACCGGACTCGCCATTTAGCCTGACGAAGAACGTGAGCAGCGTACCCGGGTGTCCCGCCGCGTCGCCGTAGTAGAGATGAAAGACGTCTGGTACGTCGAAGTTGACGGTGCGCTTGACGAGGGCGAGTTCCAGTACCCGTACGTAGAAGCCGGCGTTGCGATGCGGATCGCGAGTGATGGCCGTGACGTGGTGCAACCCCGGGATGGACCGCTGCATCGACGCGCGTCTACTCCTTGAAGAGGATGCCGATGCCGAGCCCGTGCGGCGCGTGCCGGCGATCGACGATGTCCAGGCTCCGGTGCCGCTCGCGCAGCGAGCGCCAGAGCGCGGGGACGCCGCCCTCGTGTGCGGCGTCTATGTCGTGGAACGCGATCATGCCGCCCGAGCGCACGAGCGGCGCGTACATTTCATAGTCGCGCGCGGCTCCCTCGGACGAGTGATCGCCGTCGAGGAACAGCAGGTCGAGCGCCGCGCCGTCGAGTGCCGTCGCCACGGCGTGCTTCGTCTCGTCGGCGTGCGAGTCGCCCCAGACGCAGGTGACGCGCTGCGCCGGCTGTGCGAACGCACGATATCGCGCCGACATCGCGTCGGCACTCTCCTGCGGAAACGCGTCGATGGCGATGGCGTGGCCGTCCGGCGCCGTCGACGCGCAGTGCGCGAAGAACGTTCCGCCCCACAGCGTGCCGATCTCCATGAATCGCACCACACGCTGCCGCCGGACGACGCGCAGGTACTCGAACAGCTCCAGGGGCTTTTGCAGGGCGCCGTACCGGCGAATGGCCACCATCGTGGTGCGAAACGCCGTGGGATCGCGGATCGCCGCCACCGCCAGGCGCGCCGCCAGCGGTATGCGCCGCAAGACCTTGCGCGCATCACCGGGCGCGACGAGCGCCTGCGGCGTACAGCGGCCCCATCGCGCTTCGTGCGCGTCGAGATCTGGCGGATGTTCGGGGTTCACCAGCGCGTCACTATAGCGCAGGGGCGAGGCGACGGGAGGGATCGTGGTAGTGTCCGCGCCGAAATCCTGTCTGCCGATGCCGAGCGCAGAGAACATCATCGAGGCCCTGATCGCCCACGCGCGCGATCGGCCGGACGCCGTGGCGTACTCGGCCGCCGGCGAAACGACGACGTACGGCGAATTGCTTCGAGACGTGAGGCACATCGCCGGCGCGTTCGCCCGCCGAGGCGTCGGCCGCGGCGACAGGTGCGTCATCGCGCTCCCGACAGGCCTCGATCTGATTCGCGCGGTGTACGCCACGCAGCTGCTCGCCGCCGTGCCTGTCGTCGTCAACCCGAGCCTGCCGCCTGACGCGATCCGTCGTCGCCTGCACCTGGTACGTGCGTCTCTCGCGGTCGGTGAGGTGCCCCTCGTCGCCGGCGTTGCCACGGGCGATACCGCGTACGGTGCCGTGTCGGTCGAGGACGTCGCGACGTGTCAGGCCTCGCCGACGCCTGACGTGCAACCGGCGCCGGAGGACACGGCGTTCCTGCAGCTCACCTCCGGCACGACCGGCGAGCCGCGTGCCGCGGTCATCACGCATCGCAGCCTGACGGCGTCGCTGCGCATGACGGCCGCCTGCCTTGCGTTCTCCGCAGACGACGTGTTGGCGACATGGGTGCCGCTCCACCACGACCTGGGTCTCGTGCGCTACGTGTTCAACGCGCTCTTCGTGGGCGCGTCGTCGCATCTGGTGCCGCCGTCGATGGGGAACCTGCATCCGTGGCTGGCGCTCGTCGCGCGCGTCAGAGCCACGGTCACCGGTGCTCCGGACTCCGCGTATCGCCTGTCGGCACACACCGTCGATCCCACCGGGCTCGATCTCTCGGCGCTGCGCTTCGCAGGCAATGGTGGTGAACCCGTCAGGCTCGCGACGATCGAGGCATTCGAACGGCGATTCGCGTGTCCCGGCGTGGTGCGCCCCGCGTATGGACTTGCCGAAGCGACGCTGGTGGTGACGACCACGCGTCCCGGCGAACGTCTCCGCGTCGACAGCCATGGCGTGGTTTCGTGCGGCAGAGTGCTGGAGGGCATGGACCTTCGGATTGCCAATGCGGATGGCCTCGCGTTGCCACCCGGATCGACGGGCGAGATCCTCACGCGTGGGATACCCGTCTTCAGCGGCTATTTCGACGATGAGGATGCGACGCGACGGACGCTGCGTGATGGCTGGCTCCACACGGGTGATGTCGGGCATGTCGATGGCGACGGGTATCTGTTCGTCACGGCTCGCGCGCGTGTGTTGATCAAGCGCGGCGGCGTGGCCATCGCGCCGCGCGAGATCGAGGACGCGGTGCATCGCGTGCCGGGCGTGGCCAGTGCGGCGGCCGTCGGCGTGGTCCTGTCGACGCTGACAGGCACCGAGGACGTCGTCGTTGTCGCCGAACATGCCGCGCCCGTGCCGACGAGCGGGCCCGACGCCGACGCCCTCGTCGCCGCGATCGGGGCGGAGGTTCGACGGGCGATGGGCTTCACGCCGGGAAGGATCCTGCTCGTGCCGGCCGGTCGCCTGCCTCGTACCGCAGCCGGCAAGGTGCAGTACGACGAACTGCGACGTCTCGTGATCGCCGGTTCACTCGGGTGACGCGTCAACGCGCGGCGCGGCGAGGTAGTGGCGCAGCGTGTTCGGCCACATCTCCTGCGGCTCGGCCCGAAGGTAGGCATCGAACCACTGCGCCGTCCGAGCGGCCATGTCGTCCTCGAAGCCCACGGCGTCGAGGTCGGTTCGCGACGGGCGCGCGATGGGTGGTCCGACGCGCATCTCGATGTGATGGTGTGGCGTCCAGGCGCAGGCTACGGGTACGATCGGGGCGCCCGTGAGGCGGGTGAGCGTGAACGGTCCTCGCCGGAACGCGACGCGTCGGCCGAGACACGTCACCTCGCGTGTACTCGTGCCGCCGGGGCCATCGAGCGTTGCGACGACGAGTTCGCCTGCGCGAAGGCCGTCGACGGCGCGCTTGAGGACGCCGGCCCTGGCCGCGGCATCGGCCTTCATCATGTCGCGCAGCATGAAGACGGAGCGGCCCACGCCGTGCAGCGCCGCGCGCACGCCGAAGAACGCGCCGATGTGACACGCGACGATCACCACGCCTGACGGGGATTCCACGAGCGCGCGCCGCGCCGCCTCGTCGGGCCAGCGTACGAGTCTGGCGAGATCGGCGGTGCGATCGCCCAGGACAAGTGCGATCGCCAGGCGATTCTTCACCCGCTGCGCGGAGATGTCGCGCGCCACGCGTCCGCGATCGCCGGGCGGAAGCCAGTCGAACAACGCAGCGATGTCGGAGGTCGACGGACCCTGTACTCGCGCGAGGTTTGCGGCGCGACCCGCTGTGTCGCAGAGTGCGACGGCACCAGGCAGATTGATGCGCGCGACAGCCCGTGTCGCGCTGTCGTACGCGCTCAGCAGACGAAGCCGCCAGGGGGGATCGACGTCGGGCCAGTGATCGCCGCCGGTGGGCACCAGCGGGTTGTGCGCGGTCATGGCTCGATCGTCGACGCGCGGGCGTCGCGCACGTGCGCGATGAGTCTGCCGACCGTGAGCGGTCCCTCGTCGAAGAGCGTGTACGGGAACGGGCAGCCGAAGTGGTCTTCGCACACGATGAGCAGTTCGGCGAGTGCGATGGAGTCGAGCCCGAATCCCGCCGGCCCGAGATCGAGCGCGTCGTGCAGTTCGCCCGGCGCGGGCGTGCGGAAGTGCCGGCTCAGGATGCCGTGTAGTGCGTCTGGCAGTTGCGCGGTCGTCATGGCGATGTCGCGTCAGCGCCAGGCGCGGGCGAGCGTGGCCGCGGCGGCGGGCAGGTGTTCGATGACGTCGAGGTCGGCGGCGACATGTGCGGCCGATGGCTGCATGAGGCCACCAGGTTCGAACGGCGCTTCGGTGGATGGCCAGGAGATCGCGAGGTATGCGCCGGTCTCGTTGAAGGCCAGGAACAGCGGCCGTTCGAGTTGACGCCGCACGTCGAGACACGCGCGACGCAGTGCGGCTGATGGCAGTGTCGCCCCTGGCGAGCCCGGCGCAGCAAGCTCGTGGAACTGGCTGGCGAACTCCGGATCGTCGACGTCGGGAAAGCCACGCAGCGTCGCGCCCTGCGGGAAGTGGTAACGCAGGTCCGCACGGTCTCTGCCGCTGTCCACGAGGCGTACGCTGTCGGAGGCCGCGCCGTGATGCTCCACGTGGAGGAACACGCCGGTGAACGCCGGCAGGCTTCGCTCGCGGCTGTCGTAGTCGCGTCCCCAGCGCCGCACGCGCAGCACCGCGGCACGCCACGGCACATCGTCCACGCGGCCTTCGATGCCGCACGTTCCCACGAAGCCTGGCGTGCCGGTCCGCTCCTCGAATCTCTCGTCGGGTACGGTGAACAGGCGGCTGGCGCCGAACGTGTGGACATCGATGACCGGCTCGGCAGACGCCTCGCAGCCGGGCAGGACGTCTCGAAGCAGTGGTACCGCGACTGAGGCGGCGTAGGCAGCCTCGTAGGCGTGCGTCGGGTCACTGTGTGCACGCCACACACGCTTCCCGATCGCGATGGTCATGGCCGTGATGAACACGGCGGCCAGCAGCGCGGCGCCGAGCCACACGACAGGAACCGTCGTCACGAAGCGCCCGACGATGTACATCGCGCCGACCGTGCCGACGATGAGGGCGAACAGATACGCCACGCCGAGCACGCCGAAGCGCACGATCAGGCCGACTGTCGACCTGCGTGCCGCACGGCGCATGGGTTCGAGCGCCTCTATGCGGCGAGCGATCTCCTCGACGGGGAACGTGCGCGCCATCGATCGCGCAGCATAGAGGCGCTTTCGCCGTCGAGGCAAGCCTCGACGGTCGGAGCGTGGCCTCCGAACTCGCCGGAGACGCAGCGGGAGACTGATCTCAGCGCGCGGCCGGCTGCAACACCATCACGACGGGCAGGTGGTCAGAGACGACGGGTTCGGCGATGACCTGGTAGTCGGTAACGGTGAAGGCGCTGGCCGGACGGTAGGTGATGAAGTCGATCTCGGCGCGCGGCGCCGACGCGGGGATGGTGTTCGGCTGGCCGTGCTTGGCCGGATTCGCGTATGTCTGCTCGACGAGGTTCATCACCACGCTTCCACGTCGCGAGTTGAAGTCGCCGACGAGCAGCACCGGTTCCGGCCGCGTGGCCAGTTCGGCGATGAGCGTTTTCGCCTGCGCGAGGCGGTCTGCTTCCGTGCGATAGAAGTGCACGCACGCGATGGTGAGTTCGCCGAACGGCGCACGCACGCGCATGACGGCCGATGCGCGCGGCTCTTCCTGACCGTCGGGCAGCGCGATGCGCCGCGACTCGATCACCGGCAGCTTCGACAACACCATCTGGCCGTACTGGCCCCCCTGATACGGCATGAACTCGGCGAAGAACCCCGTCATGTTCGTCAGGCGGGCCAGTTCCTTCGCCTGATCGATCCGTCCCGACCGCTCGACACCGACATCGATCTCCTGCAGCGCGACCACGTCAGGCGTCAGCCGGTTGATGACCGCCGCCGCGCGCGTGATGTCGGTGACCTCGTCCATGCCAAGGCCGCGCTTGATGTTGTAGGAGAGCACGCGCAGAGGAGCGGGCCCCTGTGCTGCGTGGCCCGTCCCTGCCGTGGTGCCAAGCGCCGCGAGTCCCAGCAGATGGAGCACGTGCCGTCGGGGGATGTGCCGTCGTGTCGCGCCGTGTGCAGGCATAGCGCGCCAACCGTATCACGTCGATCGCGCCACCCACGAGTTCCGATGGCGTCAGGCCGCCGGCGTCGAGTTGGCCATGGCCGAGGTGTCGTCGATCCCTGCATCGCGTACGCTACCGACACCATTGGCACCACGCCGTGTCGACAGACGCCCTCGGACTTCGCTGCCGACACGCTCTGCCGTGCAGCGAGGCTTGACATGTGTGCATGCACAACGCACATTGCATGCATGGCGACGAAGACGATTTCGTTGAAGGTCGAGGCATACGATCGCCTGACTGCCGCGCGTCGTTATCCGACCGAGTCGTTCAGCGAGGTGGTGCTGCGGGCGTCGTGGCCCGAAGACACGGTGACGGCCGGCGCGTTCCTCCGGCACGTGCGATCGGAGGAAGGGATGTTCTCCGGGGAGGAGTTGGTCCGCATCGAGGCTGTCACGCAAGCTGACGCTCCGCCGGTGGACAAATGGGCCGCGCACTGATTCTCGAGACGACGTTCCTCATCGATCGCGAGCGTGAGGAGCGTCGCAGCCGGCCTGGTCCGGCCATCGCCTTTCTCGAGGCTCATCCCGACACTCGCCTCTATCTTCCGTTCACCGTCGCAGGCGAGCTCGCCGCCGGGCTTGCCATGCGCGATCGCCAGCGGTGGGACGCGTTCCTCGCGCCGCTGTTCCTGCTGACGTCAACGCCGGACGTGTGCTGGCACTATGGGCGCGCGTATCGCCATCTGTACGACAACGGTGCCCTCATCGGCGCGAACGACCTCTGGATCGCCGCGACGGCGCTTGCTTACGACCTGCCTGTCCTCACGCGCAACGTCGAACACTTCCGGCAGGTGCCGGGTGTTGACGTGCAGCAGTACTGAGAGGGGCGAGCCGATCTAGCATTGCACGCGTGTACACACTCACGCGTGTCGTCTCTCTCGCTCTTGCGTCGGTTCTCACCATCGTCGTGCCTGGTTCGGTCGGTCTCGATGCGCAGGCACCACGGCGCGATCGCCACGTCATCGTCATCAGTCTCGATGGCTTCGCGGCCTACGCGCTGGCCGACCCGAACATCCCGGTGCCGACGCTGCGCGCGCTCGCGAAGAACGGCGTGATGGCGTCATCGATGACGCCGGTGAACCCGACCGTCACCTGGCCCAATCACACGACGCTCGTGACAGGCGTGCCGCCCGCGCAGCACGGCCTGCTCTACAACGGGTTGCCGGTGCGCGCCGCGGCTGGCGCGACGGGACCGTACATTCGCGTCGAGCCGTACGTCGACAAGACGACGCTCGTGACCGCGCCGACGGTGTACGACGCCGCGCACGCTGCGGGACTGACGACGGCAGAAGTGGATTGGGTGGCGATCCAGAACGCACCGACGATCACGTACGCGTTCCCCGAGTACCGGCAGACGCAGGGAGCGGTGGCGCAGGCGATGATCGCGGCGGGCGTCATCACGGCCGACGACCTCGAGCGGTTCGCCAAGGCGCCCATCACCTTCCGCGACGAGATCTGGACGCGCGCGGGCGAGTACATCATCAGGACGCACAAGCCCAACCTGCTGCTCTTCCACCTGCTGACCACCGACAGCATGCAGCACCAGACGGGTGCGCGATCGTTGGGCGCGCAGACGGCGCTGGCACTTGCCGACATGCAGGTGAAGCGCCTTGTCGATGCGACACGCGACGCCGGCATCTTCGATCGCACCACGTTCGTCATCGTCTCGGATCACGGCTTCAAGCTGGTCGAGCGGCGCGTGCGCGCCAACGTCGTGCTCGCGAACGCGGGGCTTGGCGACAAGGCGTGGGCCGTACCTGAGGGCGGGACGGCGATGATCTACCTCACGCCGGCAGGACAGACGTCACGTCAGGCCACCATCGATGCCGTACGCACGGCGTTCCGCGCGGCCGACGGCGTGAGCGCCGTCATCACGCCGGCGGAGATGGAAGCGTATGGTTACCCATCGCCGGAGAAGATGGCGCGCATGGCCGACGTCGTTGTCGCGGCAGCGGACGGCGCCGTGTTCACCGGTGGCACGGATGGCCCGGCGATCGACGATGTCCCCGTCGGCGCCAACCGCGGCTCGCACGGGTACCTCGCCAGTGATCCCGACATGCAGGCCATCTTCATCGCCTCTGGTGCGGGCGTACGGAAAGGCGCGACCCTCGGCGCCATCTCGAACCTCGACGTCGCCCCGACAGTGGCTGCATGGCTTGACGTGGCGTTGCCCAGTGCGGCGGGCAAGCGGCTGCCGATCGTCGAGTAGAGCGGAGGCACGACTCGACGCCCGGCGGTTGGCCGTGTGCTCGAGCGCCTATTCGAGAACGAGGGAATAGCTCGTGCTGCGCCCGCCGGCCTCGTCTCTACGGAGCAAGCCCTGGTCGATGAGGCCCTGGATGTCGCGAAGCGCCGTATCGTGCGACGACTTCGCGATCAGGGCCCACTTCTTCGTCGTGAGCTTGCCGGTGAAGCCATCGAGCAGGCGATTGAGCACCACGCGCTGGCGGTCGTTGATCGACGCTCGAGAGGTCCGCTCCCAGAAGCGGGCCTTGCGCATCACGGTGGCGAGCGTTGCCTCGGTCCCGTCGAACGCTCGGCCCAGGCAACCCAGAAACCATTCCAGCCACGGCGTCACGTCGAGTGTTCCCTGCTGCGTGCCTTCGAGGATGTCGTAGTAGTCGTTCCGCTCACGCTGGATCTGCGCCGACATGCTGTAGAAACGTTGCGCGCTGTTCTCCGAGCGCGCGAGCCGACAGTCCGCAATCGCGCGCGCGATACGGCCGTTCCCGTCGTCGAACGGGTGAATCGTCACGAACCACACATGTGCGAGTCCGGCGCGTAGCACCGCGTCCGTGCGGTCTGCCCCGTTGGCCCAGGCAATGAAGCGCGACATTTCATCGATCAGGAACGGAGCCGCGGGCGCCTCGTAGTGAACTGTCTGCAGCAGCAGGCGCCGGGCGCGAACTGGACGGTCGGGATGACGGTCGAGCGGATGGTGGCGGCCCTGAAGCGCGAGCTGGGGCAGGGCGGTTAGCCCCAGACAGCCTGCCAGCTGCGGAACTCGCCTGGGCGCAGGCCGTAGCGCGCGAAGTTCCCTTCATGAAGCGCGAGCAATTCGTCCTCGGCGGCGGTGCGGAAGGCGCTGCGGTCGATTTCCTCGATGTGCTCGCCCGTCCACGCCGCGATGTGGCGCGCCGCTGCTTTGCGGTCCATCTCGCCGCGCACCACGTCGCCGATCAGGGTGTGCAACTGTTCGCGGTAACGCAGCCGGAACGGGTCGGGCTCGCCGACGGATTGCTGGATGGCGGCGTAGCTTGCGGCGGATCGCTCGTAGGCCCACAGAAACACATCCCGCAGCAGCTCAGTTCGATTGAGCTCGTAGGCTCCGAGCATGGCGCGCGCGTAGACGTCGCTCGGAACGTCGGTGAACGAGAGGGGCGGGATGTAGCTCTTGATGAACGGGATGTTTGCGCCCAGCCGCGAGACACGCTTGTTCACATCGTCAAAGGGCTGGAGGTAGGAAGGTGGACCATCGCGAAGAACGCCTGCTCGAACGGGTCGGCGATGGCGCTTGCGGTGGCGAGCACCTGTTCAAAGCATTCCTCGATGAGTTGCGGCGTCTCCGGCGGGTGAGAGACGGACCCGCCGATGCCAACCGCCATCGAGCGCAGCCTGCCGGGCGCGTTCGGGTCGGGCAGAAGGTTGTTGGCGAGGATGCCGTGCAGGTTGAGGATCGTGTACCGGTTGAAACCGATGTCGGCGGCGTTCTCGGCGAGGAACTCAATCGCGTCCTTGTGATTGAGGATCATCTGCGCCTCGGTCTGGTCGCGCCCTTCGGCCTGCTGTCCGAACTCGATCAGGCGCCTGGTGTCGAGCAGGGAATAGGTGTTGCCCTCAAGGCGGCTGGGGTTCCAGGCCAGATCGATCAGCAGCCGGTTCAGGATGTGGCGGGCATACGTGCCGGCGGGCTGCGCCGTACCGGCGGGGCGCCTGGCAAGAGCCGCAAGCCGTGCCCGGTCTGGCGCGCTTAAGTAGAAGCTCTCGTTCGGGCGATAGCTTTCCTGGAAGTAGCGGTTGTAGCCAACCGGACGGCGCGCGGCCTCGGGCCGCTGCACGAGGGCGAAGATCTCGGTGCCTTGCCGGGTGAGCGGCACCAAGGGTTCGCTCGCAGGCGGCGCAGTTGTGCCTGCCTGGTTCGGCAGGCTCCGGTAGCGCGCCCACCTGCCTGAGCTTTCGCGGAGAACCCGCCCGTCGTGGACCAGGCGGTTCAGGTGGTTCTGGAGGGTGCGCTCGGCGGTCCTGGTCGAAAGAGCGGCACTGATCTCGGGCGCGGTCACGCCGTCCAGGTGCGCGGCTACGATGCGCTCGATTTCGCGGAGTTTTTCGGTCGGGGTGGGTCTTGCCAGGCTGCGGGTCCGATAGAGGCGCCTGTGTTCCTAGCCGCAAGAATTCTGGCGTCTATCCACGCCTGAGCGCCATTCCGGCGGATTGGCGCCCCTGAGGGCAGCGAACCGCCTTGACAACGCACTGGACAACAGAGCAGCAAGAAGCCCCGTCGCCGGGGCTTCTGTTTCACCGTATGTTGTTGATTCTAAAGATGGTGCGGAAGGGGGGACTCGAGCTCGAAGCCGAGCCGCGTAGCGGCGGAGGCGCGAGCCTGATGCCGGCCTTTCGCGCCAATACGAATGAAATGAGTGTTGGTGCGGAAGGGGGGACTCGAACCCCCACGAGATTGCTCCCGCCAGCCCCTCAAGCTGGTGCGTCTGCCAATTCCGCCACTTCCGCAAGTGGTGTGTGTCGTTCGCTTGCGATGTTCCGCAAGGTCGACAGAACCACGGACTATAGCAGGTCCGCCGGTTCGATGGAAGCTGCCGTAATGCAGCGTGTTGCGACTACTGCTTCGGCTCGGGCTGCGGCGCCGCTGGTGCGACAGGCGCGTCGGCGCTCGGAGTCGCCGTTGCGGGTGCTGCGCTGGCAGGTGTCGTCTCCGCAGCTGGCGTGGCCGTGGCGTTGGTCGGCGCGGCTGGCGCGACTGGGGCCGGGACTGATGCGGGGGCTGCCGTCGGGACGCCGCTCATCACCGATCCCGGTCCGCGCTGGCCGACGATGGCGAGACCGAGCGCACCGAGCATGAACACCGCACCGAGGATCGCCGAGGCCTTCGTGAGCACCGTGGCGCCCTGACGGGCACCGAACGCCGCCTGGCCACCTCCGCCGCCGAACGCCGCGGCGATGTCGCCACCCTTGCCCTGCTGGAGCAGCACGGCGACCAGCAGCAGGAGGCACGCGATGACGTAGACGGTGACGAGGAGCAAGTACAGCATAACGATTCAGTCTAGCTGAAATGCCTGGAATGCCGCAAATACCGGCGTTCTCAAATGGCTGCCGCGCAGATGGCGAAGAATCCCTGCGGGTCGAGGCTGGCGCCGCCGACCAGCGCGCCGTCGACGTCGGGCTGCTGGAGAATCGCGCGCGCGTTGTCGGGCTTGACGCTGCCGCCGTACAGGATCTGGCACTTGTCGGCCGCGTCGGCACCGAGCCACGCGCGCAGGCGACCGCGGATGTGCGCGTGCGCCTCCTGCGCCTGCTCCGGCGTCGCATTGCGGCCCGTGCCGATCGCCCACACCGGCTCGTACGCGATCACCATCTTCGCGAACTGCTCTCCGGTGAGGCCTTCGATCGCCGCCTTCAACTGCGTGTCGAGCACATCGAACGTGCGTCCTGCCTCGCGTTCCTCGAGCGTTTCACCGATGCACGCGATGGGCGCGAGTCCCGCCGCGTACGCCGCGTGGATCTTGCGCGAGACGTCGGCGTCGGTGTCGCCGAACACGCGACGGCGCTCCGCGTGCCCGATGATGACGAGCGCCGCACCGGCCTCCGCGAGCATGCGCGCGCTCACGGCACCCGTGAACGCCCCTTCCTGTTCCCAGAAGCAGTCCTGGCCCGCCGTTGCGATCCCGGAGTTGCGCAGCGCGTCGGCCACGGCGTGCACCGCGGTGAACGGCGGCGCAATCACCAGTTCCACCGTCGTCACGTCCTTTGCGAGCGAGCGGAACTCCTTGGCATACGCCACGGCGTCAGCCACGCCCTTGAACATCTTCCAGTTGCCAGCCACCAGCGGCGCGCGCATACGAGAACCTCGACGAAGAAAGGGACAACGGGTGGCACCGGACGGGTGGGGCCGTCCGGTGACAGGACCCGCGCCTCAGCGGGGATTCAGGACTCTATTTCTCCGGCAGAACTGCCACTCCGGGTAGCGTCCTGCCGCCCAGGAACTCCAGGCTCGCGCCGCCGCCCGTGGAAATGTGGCTGATTCTGTCGGTCACGCCGGCCTTGTGGACGGCTGCGATCGAGTCGCCGCCGCCGATGATCGTGGTGCCGTCGACGTTGGCCACCGCCTGTGCCACGGTGTTGGTCCCGTTGGCGAACGCCGGGATCTCGAACACGCCCATCGGACCGTTCCAGACGACCGTCTTCGAGCCGCCGATGATCGCGGCATAGCGCGCGGCCGTCTTCGGACCGATGTCGAGACCCATGCGCGCGCCGATGGCCGCATCACCGACTGCCAGCGTTTCGGTGGGCACATCGGCAGACAGCGCCTCGGCCACCACGTGATCCTCCGGCAACGCGAGCGTCAACCCACGTGCGTCGGCCTGCGCCTTCAGTTCACGCGCCGTCTCGACGAGGTCGGCTTCGACAAGCGATTTCCCGACGTCGAGCCCCTGCGCCTTCAGGAACGTGTAGGCCATCGCGCCGCCAATCACCAGCGCGTCGACCTTCGGGAGCAGGTTCTGGATCACTTCGAGCTTGTCGCTCACCTTCGCGCCGCCAAGCACCGCCACGAACGGACGCTCGGGATCTGTCAGCGCCTTGCCCATGAAGGCCAGTTCGTTGGCCATCAGCAGACCCGCCGCGGCCTCCGGTACGAAGGCGACGATGCCCTCGGTGGACGCATGCGCACGATGCGCCGAGCCGAACGCGTCGTTGACGTACACGTCAGCCAGCGCCGCCAGTTCCTTCGCGAACGCCGGATCGTTGGCCTCTTCTTCCGCGTGATAGCGGAGGTTTTCGAGCAGCACCACGCCGGATGCGCCGGCCTTGGCCACGGCCTCGACAGCGGGCGCGCCCACGCAATCGGACGCGAACACGACGGGACGCCCGAGCAGCGCCGACAGGCGCTCGGCCACGGGCGCCAGCGTGAACTCGGGGTTCGGCTTGCCCTTCGGCCGGCCGAGGTGCGACGCGAGGATCACCGTCGCGCCCTGGTCGAGCGCCCAGGTGATCGTCGGCAGCGACGAGGTGATGCGCGTGTCGTCGGTGATCTGCCCGTTCTTGATGGGCACGTTGAAGTCGACGCGGATGAAGACGCGCCGGCCCTTCAGGTCGAGGTCCTTGATCGATCGCGTGGCCATGAACCTTACAGCCCCTTCGACTCCATGTACGTGAGCAGATCCACGCAGCGGCTGCTGTAGCCCCACTCGGTGTCGTACCAGCTCAGCACCTTCACGAAGTCGCCGTCCATCACCTTGGTGTAGGCCGAGTCGATGATCGAGCTGTGGGGGTTCTTGCGGAAGTCCACCGAGACGAGCGGCGCGTCCTCCACGGCGAGGATGCCCTTCAGCGGACCCGCCGCCGCGGTCCTGAACGCCGCGTTCACCTCGTCTGCCGTCGTCTTCCTGCTGACGATGACGGCCAGGTCGACCACCGAGACGTTCGGCGTCGGCACGCGCATCGACATGCCATCGAGCTTGCCCTTCAGCTCCGGCATCACCTCGCCCATCGCCTTGGCGGCGCCCGTCGTCGTCGGGATCATCGAGAGCGCGGCGGCGCGCGAACGGCGAAGGTCCTTGTGCGGCAGGTCGAGCAGCTGCTGGTCGTTGGTGTAGCTGTGGATCGTCGTCATCCAGCCCTTGACGATACCGAACTGCTCGTGGAGCACCTTGGCGAACGGCGCCAGACAGTTGGTCGTGCATGACGCGTTGGACACGACGAAGTCCTTGGCCGGGTCGTACAACTCGTGGTTGACGCCCATGAGCAGCGTCACGTCGGGGCCCGTCGCCGGGGCGGTGATGATCACGCGCCTGGCACCCGCCTCGATGTGCTTGGCGGCGTCGTCGCGCTTGGTGAAGCGGCCCGTGCTCTCGAACACGACGTCGACGCCGAGGTCCTTCCACGGCAGCGCGGCCGGATCCTTCTGCGCGAGCACCTGGAACTTGTCGCCGTTGACGCTGATCCAGCCCTCGCCCGACTCCACCGTGGCGTCGAGGTTGCCGAGGATCGAGTCGTACTTGAGCAGGTGCGCCAGCGTCGCCGTATCCGTGAGGTCGTTCACCGCCACGAAGTCGACCTTCCCGGTGCCCATCGCGGCGCGCATGATGTTGCGCCCGATGCGCCCGAAGCCGTTGATGCCAACCTTGATGCCCATGAAGGTTCCTCCTGCGTGGTCGCTGACCCTGCGAATGAAGCCGGCCTGATGAGAGACTTCCGCGGGACGCCTGCCGTCTGGACGGCGGCGCGCCTGCGATACAAACCTGCATGGTACCGCGAATGCCGCGGAGCCGGTTCGCTATACTCCCGTGAGCCGCCTCGTTCGCGCCGGGACGCGCCCCCCCGTGCCATGTATCTCCTCTACAGCGTGTTCGCCGGCCTGGCCCTCGTGGCGCTGCTGCCCTGGGTGGCATGGCAGGCCGCGCGTCATGGCAAATACCGGCACCGCTGGCAGGAGCGCTTCGGGTGGTTGCCGCCCGCGCTCGGCGCGACGTCCGGCACCCCCACGCTCTGGCTCCACGCCGTGTCGGTGGGTGAGGTCCTGAGCGCCGTGCCGCTCGTGGCCGCGCTCAGGCGTGCGCATCCCGACTGGCGCGTCGTGGTGTCCACCACCACGCGCACCGGGCGCGACATGGCCGAACGGAGGCTGGCTGATGCGGCAGGCGTCTTCTACTTCCCGCTCGACTTCGCCTGGGTGGCGCGCCGCGTCCTCCGCCACATCCAGCCGTCGCTGGTCGTGATCGTCGAGACGGAGATCTGGCCGAACCTGGTGCGAATCTGCCGCGCGAGCGGGATCGGACTCCTGCTGGTGAACGCGCGGATCTCCGACAGGAGCTTTCCGCGCTACCTGCGCGTGAGGCGATGGCTGGGACCGGTGCTGCGTCAGTTCGACAGGTTGTGTGCGCAGTCGGAGGACACGGCGGACCGGCTGCGTCAGCTCGGCGCGCCCGAGGATCGCCTCGTCGTGACGGGCAGCCTGAAGTACGACGTGACGGCCGATCCGCCGCGCGGCATCGAGGACATCGCGCGCCAGTTGGAGGGACGTCCGGTGCTGCTGGCGGCCAGCACGCTGAAGGGGGAGGACGAGACGGTCCTCGACGCGTGGCGGGAGTTGCGCGAGTCCGAGCCAGATGCCCTGCTGGTGATTGCCCCGCGTCATCCCGAGCGATTCGACACGGTTGTTTCGCTCGTCGAACGATCGGGAGCGCGTGTCGTGCGTCGAACGGCGTTGCCTCCTGGTCTTCGTGCGCCGTTCGACGTGCTGGTGCTCGATACGATCGGCGAGTTGGCGGCCGTGTGTGCGCACGCGACGGTGGTGTTCGTGGGCGGGAGTCTCGTCCAGGCCGGCGGCCACAACATCATCGAACCGGCGCTCTACGCGCGTCCCATCATCGTCGGGCCCTCGATGACCAACTTCGCCGACATCACGCGCCGATTCCTCGATGCCGGCGGCCTGGTGCAGGTGGCTGATGCCGCGGAAGCGCGGGGCGAGGTCGTCGCGCTCTTCGGCGACGCGGCGCGGCGCGAGCGTCTGGGGCGTGCGGCGCGAGGCGTCCTCGATCGCCATCGTGGTGCCGTGGATCGGACGCTGTTCGAGATCGCAGGCGTGATGCGCGCACGGGCGGACGTGCGCCAGGCGACGGCTGTTGGCGGAGGCACATCGTGAGCGAACCGGAACGTACGTTCGCGGTGCTTCGTGCGGCCGCCCGGCTCTACGGCAAAGGCGCGACTCTGCGACGCGCCCGGCGCGCCCGGCGAGCGACGCGCCTCGCGCGGCCCGTGATCAGCGTGGGCAATCTCGCCGTCGGCGGCCGCGGCAAGACGCCCGTCGTGTCGGCGGTGGCGCGCATGCTCCATGGCTGGGGCGAGCGGCCCGCGGTGCTGAGTCGCGGCTATCGGCGTGAATCGCCGTCGCGCGACGTCGTGATCGTGCGCGACGCCGAACGCATGCGGGCCACGCTGGCCGAGAGCGGCGACGAACCGTTCATGCTCGCGCGCGAACTGCCAGGCTGCTGCGTGCTCGTCCATCCGCGTCGTGCGCGGGCTGGCGCGGTGGCCGAAGAGACACTCGGCTGCACCGTCCACGTCCTGGACGATGGGTTCCAGCACGTGGAACTGGCGCGCGACGCCGACATCGTGCTGCTGACGCTCGACGATGTGCTGCACGGTCGCGTGTTGCCGGCAGGCCGGTTGCGCGAGCCCGTGCATGCGTTGGAATCCGCTGACGCGTTGATCGCCGTCGACTGCAGCGCGGCGCGCCTGCGTATGGCGCTCGGCCGGACTCCCGACGTGCCGATCTTCGAAGTGCACCGGCATCTCGGTCGTGCGCGCGCGCTCTCCGGAGCGACAGATTTCTCGCGTCTGCACGACGAACCCGTGCTGCTCGTCACGGCTGTCGCCGAACCCGACCGCGTGGCCGCCGAGCTCCGCCAGGTCGGGTGGCGCCTCGTCGACGAGATGACCTTTCGCGACCACCACCGCTACCATGCCGACGATGTGCGGCAGATCGCGGCGCGCGCGCGAAGCGTGGGCGCGACGGCCGTCGTCACCACCGCCAAGGACGCCGTGAAGCTCGAACGTCATCTGCCCATCGACATCCCCGTGGCCGTCGTGCCGCTGGAGGTCGTGATCGAACCGGCCGATCGATTCTCGGCATGGCTGCGTGGACGGCTCGCCCTCGACCCGGAGGGGGCGTGACCGCCGCCGCCGAGGTGATTCCCCGTCGTCATCGCGTGGAGCACGCGCTGCTGCGGGCCGTGGCGGCTGTCGTACGGCGGCTGCCGCAGTCGGCGGCCACGCGTCTCGGCCATGCGATCGGCGCGATCGCCTACCGCCTCGACGGACGGCATCGCCGCATCACGCTCGACAATCTTGCCGCCACGTTTCCGGAGCGTTCGGTGCAGGAGCGGACGCGCATCGCGCGCGAGGTGTTCGCGCACTTCGGCCGCAAGCTCGTCGAACTGCTCTGGTTCTCCGGGCAGTCGCCGGAGCGGCAGTTGTCACTGGTGGAGTTCGTCGGGCTCGAGCACGTGGACGCGGTGCGCATGGCGGGGAAGGGCGCGCTGCTCGTCACGGGGCACTTCGGGTTCTGGGAACTGCACGCGCTGGCGCACGGGCTGCAGATCGGGCCGATGGCCGTCGTGGCGCGCGCGCTCGACAACACGCTCCTCGACAGGATGCTCACCGACCTCCGCGCGAGCACCGGCAACATCGTCATCGATCGCAAGGGCGGCTTGCGGCGCATCATGCGCGCGCTGCAGGCCAATCAGGCGGTGGCGGTGCTGATCGATCAGCACATCCTCACGGCCGAAGCCGTGAAGGTGGACTTCATGGGGCGTCCCGCGGCGACGACGTCGGCGGTGGCGGTGCTGGCGATGCGCACGGGCGCGGCGGTGATCCCGGCGTTCTCGCTGCCGCTCAATGACGGGCGCTACAGGCTGATCTACGAGCGTCCGCTCGAAGTGGGATCGCCCGACGATCCGGATGCCGTGCGCGATCTCACGCAGCGGTGCACGAAGGTGCTGGAGAAGTACGTGCGCGCGCATCCCGAGCGCTGGCTCTGGATGCACAGACGCTGGCGCGACGACCTGCAGACCACCGAGTCGCCGTCGCTCTTGGTGGACGAGGTACCCGGAGACGGCGAGTCGTGACAGCGCGGCGGCGCGTCGTGGTGCGCGGGCCGAACTGGCTCGGCGATCTCGTGATGGCGGCGCCGGCGATCCGGGCGGTACGCGAGACGTGGCCCGAGGCAGTGGTGGACGTCGCGGGGCCGTCGGCGTTCGCGCCGATCGTCCCGATGCTGGTGCCTGGCGTGGGCGCGCTGCCCCTGGAAGGACGAGCCGGCGTGCGCGCGGTGCGGCGACACACGGACGCCGTGCGCGCGGGGAACTACGACGTCGCGCTGCTGCTGACCAACTCGTTCGCGTCGGCGCTCGTGATGGCGTGGGCGGGTGTGCCGGAGCGATGGGGCTATCGCCGCGACGGGCGGGGACGGCTGCTGACGCGCGCGATTCGCGTAAGGGATGCGCGACGCGATTCGCGGCATCACGCCGACTACTACGCCGCGCTCGTCGCCGCGCTGGGGATGCCGAGGCCTGCGTTGGAGGTTCAGGCGATGCTGCCGTCGCAGGCGCGTGAGGAGGCGATCGCGCTGTTGCGCGCCAGCGGATGGGACGGCACCGCACGCGTGCTGGCCTGTGCGCCTGGCGCGGCATACGGGACCGCGAAGCAGTGGCCGCCGCGCCACGTGGCGGCTGTCGCGTCGGCGTGGATCGCGGCGGGTGGCGCTGTCGCGCTCGTGGGCGCATCGGCAGACGTACCGGCGTCGGCGGCCGTTGTCGCGGGGGTGCCTGTGGAGCGGCGCGCGGCGGTGATCGATCTCACGGCCCGTACGTCGCTGGCGGCGCTGGCAGGCGTACTGGCCGTCGCGTCACGCGTGCTGGCCAACGATTCGGGCGCGATGCACGTTGCCGCGGCGTTCGGTACGCCCACCGTCGCGGTGTTCGGCCCGACCCGCGAATGGGCCACCGCTCCTCTCGGTCCGCATCACATCCTCACGCACGACGTCTGGTGCCGTCCCTGCATGCTCCGCGAGTGTCCTCTCGACCACCGCTGCATGACCCACGTCCCCCCGTCAGCGGTCGTCGACGCGCTGGGGTGAAGCAGGAAATGCCGAATGCCGAATGACGGGCGGCCACCCTCTCCGCTGCTGCGCAGCTACGGAGGGCAGGCAAGGGCCGCCCCGCGATTCACGCAGGCGTCCGGTCCTTGCGGCCCATCACCGTGCTGAAGGCGAGGGCGGTGAGGGCGGTGATGGTGGCGCCGATGAACGCGTACCACGTCCAGGCGACTGGGGTGGCGATCCAGATGTACACGAGGGTCGCCATGCCGACGGCCATGCCGGCGAGCATCGCGTGGGCGCTCACGCGCGAGGTGGCGAAGCCGACGAGGAATGCACCCAGCACGGGGCCGGCCGTGAGCGAGAGCACGGACAAGCCGGCGTCGAGGACCGACCGATCCATCCACTGGCACGCCAGGGCGACCGCCAGCTGCACGACGCCCCAGAACAACGTGGCGCGATACGACACGCGCATGATGGTCTGTTCGTCGGCGGTCTCGTTGACGTAGCGCAGGTAGAAGTCGTTGACGGTGGACGCGGCCATGGCGTTGATGGACGGCGACAGCGCCGCGGCGACGATCGCCGCCACGATGAAGCCGGACACGCCGCTCGGGAGCGTGTTGATCACGAATGTCGGCAGGATCTCGTCTGGGCGTCCGAGCGTCGGCAGCGGCACCTGCTGGTAGTAGGCGTAGAGCATCACGCCGATCGTGAGGAACAGCGCGAACTGCAGCAGCACCAGCACGCCGCTCAGGATCAGTCCGCGGCCCGCGTCGCGCGCCGACGGCGCCGACAGCAGGCGCTGCACGAGGAACTGGTCGGTGCCGTGCGTGGCGAGCGTGAGGGCCACCCCGCCGACCACCCCGGCCCAGAAGGTGTACACGCTCGTGAAGTTCAGCGAGAAGTCGAACACGCGGAACTTGCCGGCCGCCTCTCCCGCCGCGACCACGGCGCTCCATCCGCCGTCGATGCCGTACAACAGCGCGAAGAAGATGATCAGCGCGCCGGCCAGGTACACGAACATCTGGACCACGTCGGTCCAGATGACCGCGGCCGACCCGCCGTAGACGGTGTAGACGATCATCGCCGTTCCGAGCAGCACGACGGTCCACGGGACAGGGATGCCGGTCACCACCGCGATGACGAGTGCCGTCGTGAAGAGCCTGATACCGTCGGCCAGCGATCGCGTCAGCAGGAAGATCGCCGCACCCGCCGCGCGCACCGACGATCCGAAGCGCGATTCCAGCAACTGGTACGACGTCATCAACTCGCCGCGGAAGTACGCCGGCAGGAACCACACGCTCACCAGGACGCGCCCGATGACGTATCCGAGCGGTAACTGGAGGAACGCCATGTTGCCGGTGAACGCGGCCGCGGGCACGCCGATGAACGTGACGGTGCTGGTCTCGGTGGCGACCACCGTGAAGCAGATGGCCCACCACGGCACCGAATGGCCGCTGAGGAAGTAGTCCTTGCTCGATCGCTGGAACCGAGCGAAGTACGTGCCGAAGGCCGTCAACGCCAGCACGTAGCCGGCGATCACCGCGTAGTCGAGCCAGTTGAGTACCATGCGCGTGGCGCCAGCCTATCACCGCGGGGATTCCCGGCCGTCGCGGAATTTCCGCTACTATCCCCCCGTGACTGCCCTCGCGCCAGCGGTCTTCCTCGACCGCGACGGCACCCTCATCGAAGACGCGGGATACCTCGACTCGCTCGATCGCCTGACGTTGTTGCCCTCCACCGTCGACGCCTTGCGTGTCCTGGCACGCGGCGGCCATCGCCTCGTCGTGATCACCAACCAGAGCGGTATCGCACAGGGATTGTTCGACGAGGCATTCGTCACGCGGACGCACGACGCCCTGCAGGCGCGACTGACTGCCGCAGGCGCGCGCATCGACGGTTGGTACTACTGCCCGCACCATCCTCGGGGACAGGTGCCGGCGCTCACGACGACGTGCGACTGCCGCAAGCCGGCGCCGGGTCTCGTCAGGCAGGCCGCCAGTGATCTGGGACTCGATCTGTCGAAGTCCTGGATGATTGGCGACCGCTGGGGCGACGTCACACTCGCGCCCAACGCCGGCCTGCGCGGCGGCATTCTCGTGCGCACGGGCCAGGGGCGTGTCGCCGAGCAGCATCCCGTCGACGGGACACAGGCCGCTTACGTGGCAGACGACGTGATGGACGCCGCAGCGTGGATCCTGCGGCAGGGAGCGTGACGGTGCGGCAGCGATTGCTCGACGTGGTCGACGCCCTCGCCGGCCGCCGCACGGTGGTCATCGGCGACATCGCGGCCGACGAGTTCCTCTACGGACGCGTGGCGCGGGTCTCGCGCGAGGCGCCCGTCCTCATCCTCGAGTACGACACGACGGTGATCGTGCCCGGCGGCGCGGGCAACGCCGCCGCCAACGTCGCCGCGCTCGACGGGCGTACCGCGCTCTTCGGCTGCGTGGGACGCGACGATCAGGGAAGCCGCCTGCTCGACGCGCTCTCGTCGGCTGGTGTCGACGCGCGCGGCGTGGCGCGATTGCCCGGGGTGGCCACCACCACGAAGACCCGCGTGCTCGCCGGCGGTATCCACTCGGCCAAGCAGCAGGTGGTGCGAATCGATCGCCGCGGACAGGCGCCCGTATCGCGCGCCATTCACGAGGCATGGGGACGTCGGCTCGATGCGGCGTTGCGCACGTGCGACGCGGTGCTGATCTCCGACTACGGCGGCGGCGCGGTGACGCCCGCGCTCGTGCGGCACGTGAAGCAGACGCTGCGCGCACGGACACGCGTACGCATACCCGTCCTGATCGACTCCCGGTACGCGCTTGGCCGCTACGCCGGACTCACCGCGTCGACGCCGAATGAGTCCGAAGTCGAGGCGCTGCTCGGCGTGCGGATCGGCGACGACAGGCGCGCGCTCGAACGCGCGGGCCGCACGCTGCTCGATCGCACGCGGATGGAAGCCGTCCTCATCACGCGCGGCAGCCGCGGCATGGCGTTGTTCGAACCCGATCGACAGACCGTGCACATCCCGATCGTCGGCTCCGACGAGATCGCCGACGTCACCGGCGCCGGCGACACGGTGATCGCCACTGTCACGCAGGCGCTCGCGTCCGGCGCCTCCATGGAGGAAGCGGCGCACCTGGCCAACCATGCGGGCGGACTGGTGGTGATGAAGCGCGGCACGGCCACGCTGTCGCGCGGGGAACTGCGTGCCGCCATCGAGGGTGAACGGTGATCGTCGGGCGCGACGCCCTGATGGCCCGCATCGCCGCGCATCGCGCGCAGGGGCAGTCGATCGCGCTCGCCAACGGCGTGTTCGATCTGCTGCACGTGGGGCATCTCCGCTACCTCCAGGGCGCCGCTGCCGAAGGTGACGTGCTCGTGGTGGCGGTGAACGACGATGAGGCGGTGCGGCAGTTGAAGGGACCCGATCGCCCGATAGTGGGAGAAGGAGAGCGGGCCGAACTGGTTGACGCGCTGCGCGGCGTGGACTACGTCGTGCTGTTCGGCGATCTCACGGTCGGGCCGATTCTCGAAGCGCTGCGCCCCGACGTTCACTGCAAGGGCACCGACTACACGGTCGACACGGTTCCCGAACGCGCCATCGTCCAGGCCTACGGAGGGCGGACGGCGATCGTCGGCGATCCGAAGGACCACTCCACGCGTGACATCGTGGCGCGGCTGCGGTGAGGCGAGGCATGCCGCCCGCCGATTCCGTCCTCATCGTGCGTCTCGGTGCGCTCGGCGACGTGATTCACGCCATCCCCGTCGTGGCCGCGATCCGCGCCGCGTTTCCCGCGGCGCGGATTGGCTGGCTCGTACACCAGCGCTTCGTACCGCTGCTCGAGTGCGTGGAGGGGCTCGACCGCATCCACGCGATGGAACGTCGATCGAGCGCGCGCGTCATCGGCGAGGTGCGCCGGGCGCGATACGCCGTATGTCTCGATCTGCAGGGGCTCCTCAAGTCGGCGGCGCTCGCGCGGGTGAGCGGCGCGCGCCGCGTGATCGGATTCTCGCGCACCCTGCTGCGCGAGCCCGCGGCGGTCCTCGCCTACACGGAAACCGGTGGCGACGGGAGCGGGCACGTGATCGACAAGAACCTGTCGGTGCTCGGCCTGCTGGGCGTCGACACGCGGACGCGGGCTTTCCCGCTGCGCGTGCCCGACACGCCTGTCGTGCCGTGTACGCGCGAGATCCTCGGCGTGGGGGCGTCGGAGCCGTTCGCGCTTCTCAATCCCGGCGCGGCCTGGCCGAACAAGCGGTGGCCTGCCGAACGATTCGGCGCGACGGCGCGACTGCTCCGCGATCGACTCGGCCTGCGCAGCGCGGTGTTGTGGGGACCCGACGAGGCGACGCTCGCGGCGCAGGTGGCGCGGGCGTCCGATGCGGCGGCGCGCATGGCGCCGCAGACGACGATGGTGGAGATGCTGGCGTTGGCGCGCGCGTCGCGCGTGGTGGTGTCTGGGGACACGGGGCCCCTGCACCTGGCGGCGGCCGTGGGGACGCCCGTCGTGGGGGTGTACGGCCCGACGCCTCCGGGACGCAATGGTCCGTGGAATCCGCGCGACGAGGTCGTGTCCGCGCACGACGCGTGTCGTTGCGCGTTCAAGCGACAGTGCACATCCGACGCGTGGTGCCTCGACGGCGTGTCGGCCGAGGTCGTGGCCGACGCCGTGGTGCGTCGTGTGGAGGCGGCGTGACCGCCGCGTCGCCGGCGCCATCGTCTCCGCGTGCCGGTCTTGCGCGGTGGCGCGTGCCCCTCGGCTTCGCGTTCGCGGGACTCGTGCTGTGGCTGGCGCGTCCCACGCCGCGGAGCCTCCAGGTGGGCCTGTCGATCGCGCTGGTCGGGCAGATGATGCGGATCTGGGCCGCCGGCCATCTGGAGAAGAGTCGCGAGGTCACCTCGTCGGGCCCGTACCGCTTCACGCGGCACCCGCTCTACCTCGGCTCGACGCTGATGGGGATCGGCCTTGCGGTGGCGGCGCGCCACTGGCTGGTGGCGGTGGTGATTCCGGGCTATCTGGGGGCGACGTTGTGGCTGGCGATTCGCACCGAGGAGGCGTACCTGCGGGCGACGTTCGGCGATGCGTACGACAGGTACGCCGGCGGTGCGTTGCCGGCGGTGGCTCGCCGCTTCAGCGTCGAGCGCGCGTGGCGCAACAAGGAGTACCGCGCACCGATCGGGCTTCTGCTGATGAGTTTGTATCTGCTCTGGCGTGCGGGTCTGCTCGGCTGACCACCTTCCGCCAACTTCCGCCAACCCTTTTCTCGTCTTGACATCAGGCTGAACCCGGTCGCATCCTGTTCGGCATTTCTGTCGTCCATTCGGCCCCAGGCTGTGCCTTCGTGCGCAACCGGGGGTTTGCTGTTTTGGCAGTGGTAGGGAGGTGGACTGTGAACGTTTCTTGGCTCAGGCTCGTGTCGAGTCTGTTGTGGGCCGTGCTGTTGTTGGGTGCACCGTCGGCGAGTGTGGCGCAGACGGGCACCGCGTCGCTGGCGGGGA
The DNA here is from genome assembly GCA_020845575.1 of Acidobacteriota bacterium. Classification (NCBI taxonomy): domain Bacteria; kingdom Pseudomonadati; phylum Acidobacteriota; species Acidobacteriota bacterium. Next base: position 133,569 of record JADLFL010000001.1, read on the forward strand.
CTGTCACCGACGACCAGAAGAGCGCCGTTCCCGGCGTGCTCGTGACGCTCACGAGCGGTGCGACGGGGTTGACGCGTGAGGCCGTCAGCGGTGCGAACGGGACCTATCAGTTCCTCGCGGTTCCACCGGGGACATACACGCTGAAGGCGGAGCTCAGCGGCTTCAAGAGCAGCGTCATCGAGGGCATTCAGCTCAACACCGACTCGTCGCAGCGCGTGGACGTGTCGCTGGCCGTGGGCGGTCTCGAAGAGACGGTGCAGGTGCTGGCCGAAGCGCCGGCGATCAACACGACGGACGCGAGTCTCGGCAACGTCATCAAGGAAGCGCAGATCCGCGGGCTGCCGCTCGAAGCGCGCAATCCCGTCGGCCTGCTCTCCCTCCAGACGGGCGTGGTCTACATCCCGCGCAACAACCCCGAGACCACCGTCGATCCCCGGTATGGGTCGGTGAGCGGCGCGAGGGCCGACCAGAGCAACGTCACGCTCGACGGCATCGACGTCAACGACGGGCAGAACCAGAGCGCGTTCACGTCGGTACTGCGGCTCACGCTCGACTCCGTCCAGGAGTTCCGCGTGACCACGAGCTCGTACGGCGCCGAGGGCGGGCGCTCGTCGGGACCGCAGGTGTCGCTCGTGACCAAGAGCGGCACGAACGATCTGCGTGGGGCGGCGTACTACGCCAGCCGCGACACGAAGTTCTCGTCGAACGAGTACTTCAACAAGCTGTCGCAGTTGAAGGCGGGTCAGACGAGCACGCCGCCGCTGCTCGACAAGAACATCTACGGCGGGTCGCTGGGCGGTCCGCTCGTGAAGGACCGGCTCTTCTACTTCGCCAACTTCGAGGCGCTGCGCGAGAAGCGCGAGTCGGTCGTCGAGCGTGCGGTCCCGTCTGCGGCGATGCGTGACGGCGTGCTGACGTACACGTGCGCCGCGGGGGCGTCCTGCCCGGGCGGTACCGTGCAGGGCTTCACCAGTTCGCACACGATTCCGGCGGGTCGCTACGGGATGGGGCCGGCCGACTTCCGCCGCGTGGATCCGGCGGGCATCGGCGCGAGCACGGTGGCGTCGCAGTACTGGCGGCAGTACCCGTTGCCGAACTACGACGGTCGTGACGGCGCCAACATCATGGGCTACCGCTTCACGTCGCCCATCGAGAACGAGTTCAACACGCTCATCGCGCGCGGCGACTATCGCATCAGCAACGGGCAGTCGCTCTTCACGCGCGTCAACAAGCAGTCGGACGCGATCGTCGGCACGCAGCAGTTCCCGGGGCTCGCCCCCAACACGACGCGCGAAGTGAAGAACTGGGGCTTTGCCACGGGACACGACTGGGTGCTGCGCTCGAACCTGATCAACACGCTGCGCGTCGGCTACACGAAGATCGACGATGCGACCATCGGTTTGCAGACGCGGAGCGCGACACAGTTCCGCTTCATGGACAACTACGAGGCGCTGTCGTCCAGCAGCGGCCGCAACCTGGGGACCTGGAACATCACCAACGACCTGTCCTGGATCAAGGGCGCGCACACGCTCAAGTTCGGGACCAACCTGCGGTACGTCCGCAACGACACCTACAGCAACGCCAGTTCGTTCTTCAGCGGCGTGGCCAACGGGTCGTGGGTGGCCGGCGTGGGGCGGCGCTACATGCCCGGCGGTGCGTGCCCGGCGCCTGCCGACTGCTCGGGGCTGCCGGCCGTGGCGTCGACGGCGCAGGCCACATATGCCGACACGTTCATCAACATGCTCGGTGCGATCACGCAGACGACGGCGCGCTACAACTACACGATCGACGGCGGTGTGATTCCCGAAGGGCAGGCCCTGCCGCGGCTGTACGTGGCCAACGAGTACGACGTGTACGTGCAGGATCAGTGGCGCGTGAGCGACAGTTTCACGCTGAATCTCGGTCTGCGCTACAGCCTCTTCCCGCCCGTCTATGAGGGGCGCGGCCAGCAGGTGGTGCCGAGTGTCAACCTGGGCGAGTGGTTCGAACTGCGCCGGGCCAACATGCAGCGCGGCATTCCGGCAAGCGCCGATCCGTCCATTTCCTTCATCCCCGGTGGTCAGGCCAACGACGGGCCCGACTGGTACCGGTACGACAAGAACAACTTCGCACCGCGTGCGAGCTTCGCGTGGTCGATCAACCCGAAGACGTCGATCCGTGGCGGGTACTTCCTGGTGTACGACCGCATCGGGTCCGGCATCGCGACGCAGTTCAACTCCGCCGGCTCGTTCGGTCTGGCCACCGTGCTGAGCAGCATCGTCAACGCGAACAACGAGCCGAGCACGGCGATTCGCTTCACCGACGTGAACACCATCCCGGCGACGTATCCGGCCGCACCGCCGGCGACGTTCCCGGCCACCCCCGGCCTGCGCACGGGCACCATCACCTCGTCGATCGACCAGAACCTGCGGACACCGTACTCGCATGCGTACAACCTGACGTTCAGCCGCGATCTCGGCCGCAATTACTCGGTCGATCTGGCGTACGTGGGCCGGCAGGGGCGCAACCTGATGATTCGGCGGGACGCGGCGATGCCGGCCAATTTCGTCGATCCGCAGTCGGGCGTCGACTACTACTCGGCGGCCACGGAACTCATCACGCAGGCACGTCTGGTGGGTGCGACCAACGTGGCGCCCATCCCGTACTGGGAGAACATGTTCCCGGGGGCAGCCGGCGGCGGCCTGACGGCCACGCAGGTGATGGCCGAGGAGTTCATGGCCAACGAGCCAGACTGGATCACGGCGTTCTGGGCGGCCGATCAGTACTGCTTCCCCGCGTGCCCGTCGACCGGCCGATTCTCGTTCTTCAACCAGCAGTACGACTCGCTGGCCGTGCAGAGCTCGCTTGCGCGCTCGGGCTACAACTCGCTGCAGGTCGCGTTGCGCCGCCGCTTCGCCGACGGCTACCAGTTCGACGTCAACTACACGTACGCGGTGGCCAAGGACCATGGGTCGTCTGTCGAGCGCGGCAGTTCGTTCGGCAACTTCTCGGCCGGCGGCTATTCGGGCTTCCTCATCAACTCCTGGGAACCCGACCAGCAGTATTCGTTCGCGGATTTCGACGTCAGGCACCAGATCAACATGAACGGCCTGTTCGAGCTGCCGTTCGGCCAGGGGAAGAAGTGGGGCAGCAACGTCAATGGCGTCACCAACGCGCTGATCGGCGACTGGTCGCTGGCAGGTATCTTCCGCTGGACGAGCGGCTTCCCGTTCAGCGTCTACAACTGCCGGTCGTGCTGGAGCACCAACTGGAACCTGCAGGGCAACGCGATGCTCGTCGATCCGAACCGACTGCCGGAGCAGAAGACGACGCGCAACGCCGTGGGCGGACAGCCGAGTCCCTGGGCCAACGCGACTGACGCGATCACGTACTTCGAGCGCGCCACGCCCGGGCAGTCCGGAACGCGCAACCTGTTCCGCGGCGACGGGTACTTCGGCATCGACGTGAGCCTCGGCAAGGCGATCCGCATGCCCTTCGGTCATCGCCTGCAGTTCCGGTGGGACGTGTTCAATCTCACCAACACGGTCCGCTTCGACACGGCCACGCTCGACATGTTCCCGGACATCGCCGCGTCGTTCGGCCGCTACAACGGCACGCTGGCCGGCTGCGACGGCGCCGCCAACCGCTGCATGCAGCTCAATCTGCGGTACGAGTTCTGATCGCGGAAGGGTAGGGGCGACGCATGCGTGGCCCCTACCCGTTGCCGGCGTCCGATGCGCCGTGTATACTCCACAGGTTGTCGCGGGTCGTCGACGCGACGCCACGCGCCGGGGGCGTCGAGCTCTCGACGAGCGCCGGCGTGGCACACGGTCGGTCGAGGGGGCGGTTAGCTCAGTTGGTAGAGCACCGGTCTTACACACCGGCTGTCACAGGTTCGAGTCCTGTACCGCCCACCAGTTCGCTGGTGGTTTCGTGTGAGCGTGATTTCACGGCTGCACGATCCGGTCCGGATCGGACATCAGATTGCGGGGTCGTAGCTCAGTCGGTTAGAGCGCCGGCCTGTCACGCCGGAGGCCGCGGGTTCGAGCCCCGTCGACCCCGCCACTCCCGCAACACATTCCGACGATTCCACGAGCCCATGCTTGCGTGAATTTTCCGCGCGGCTGGGGAACTCTCGCCCAGTGCGGCACGCTGGCGTGAAATCTTCGACGATTTGGGCCTGATCGGCGACCTGCGTGGTCGGCCTCCAACTTGCACGCGTACGTCAGGCGTGAACGCACATGTGTCGACGCTGACGCCGCTGAACGCCATCGGAACCCTGCCCGCGATCATCCAGGGAGGGATGGGCGTGGCGATCTCCGACTGGCGCCTCGCCAGGGCCGTGTCGACGACAGGCGCCCTCGGCGTCGTGTCGGGCACCGCTCTCGATCAGGTCCTCGCACGGCGTCTTCAGGACGGCGACATCGGTGGGCACATGCGCCGCGCCCTCGAGGCCTTCCCGATTCCCGCCATCGCCGCGCGCATCCGCGACCGCTTTTTCATCCCCGGGGGAAAGCCCCCCCGGGCCGCGTACGAGACACTCCCGCTCCAGACGGTAGAGGGCTCGGCCGCCTTCCGTGAACTGTGCGTGGTCGCGAACTTCGTCGAGGTCTGGCTCGCCCGGCAGGGCCACACCAATCCCGTTGGTATCAACTACCTCGAGAAGATCCAGATCCCGCACCTGCCGTCGATCTACGGGGCGCTGCTGGCAGGCGTGAGCGCGATCCTGATGGGCGCGGGCATCCCCCTCAGGATCCCCGGCGCCATCGACGCCCTGACCAGCCACGAGCCTGCTTCGTATCCACTCACCGTGACGGGCGGCCAGCCCGGCGACGATGCGACGGTGACGTTCGATCCGGCCACCATCGTGGGCGACGAGAAGCCGCCTCTGACGCGCCCGGCGTTCCTGGCGATCGTCGGCTCCGCGACGCTCGCGCTGACGATGCTGCGCAAGGCCAACGGGCGGGTTGACGGGTTCGTGATCGAAGGCCCGACGGCCGGCGGCCACAACGCGCCGCCGCGTGGCAAGCTCCAGTTGAGCGAGACCGGCGAGCCCGTCTACGGCGAGCGCGACAAGGTCGATCTCGCGGCGTTCCGCGAGTTCGATCGGCCGTTCTGGCTTGCGGGCGGGTACGGATCCCGCGATGGCCTGCGCGCCGCGCGCCAAGCCGGTGCGGCGGGCGTCCAGGTGGGGACGGCGTTCGCGCTCTGCGAGGACTCGGGCCTGCGCGCCGACTATCGCACCGAACTGCTGGCGCGCGTCAGGGACGCCGCGGCGCACGTGAAGACCGATCCGCTCGCATCGCCAACCGGGTTTCCGTTCAAGGTCGCCGACCTGCCCGGTACCGTCGCGCTGGAGGACGTGTACGCCAGGCGCGCGCGCATCTGCGATCTCGGGTACCTGCGCGAGGCCTATCGCATGGCGGACGGCACGATCGGCTACCGCTGCCCTGCCGAGCCCGTCTCCATCTACCGCAGCAAGGGCGGCGACGAAGCCGACACCGTGGGGCGCAAGTGCATCTGCAACGCGCTCGTCGCCACGGCCGGCCATCCGCAGGTGCGGGCGGGTAAACACATCGAGCCCGGCATCGTCACGTCCGGTGACGCGCTGATCGACGTGGCGCAGTTCCTCCGCGACGGGGCCGAGGCGTTCACGGCCGCCGACGTCGTACGCGCCATCCGCGATTCGTAGGGGACCGGTGTCCCGAGCCGTCGCGCCTGTCGCGGGTCGGGCACGCCCGACCCCGTGCGAGAGCGTGCGTTCGAGCATGCGGTGGCATGTCCTGTCGTCAGGCAGGCTCGTCAGTGGCGTACCATGCGGGACATGACCGCGCTGTATCCGCCAATTCTCCTCCTGCACTCCCTCACGCGCTGGGCGATCGTCGTGGCCGGCGTGTGGCTCGTCGTTGCCGCGATTCGGTCGCTCGGCCGGAGCGTCGCGTCCGGCGCCTCGCCGGTGGGCACTCCGTGGAAGGCCTACGTGCACAGCCTGCACGTGCAGCTGGTGCTCGGGGTGCTGTTGATGTTCATCAGCCCGACGGCGCAGTCCGCGTGGGCGAACATGGGGCTGACGATGAAGACGCGAGTGTTGCGGTTCTTCACCATCGAGCACACCGTGATGATGATCCTGGCCATCGGTCTTGCGGAGGCCGGCGCCGCGCGTGCCCGCAAGGCGGGCGACGCTCAGGCAGCGGCGCGCACCACGCTCATCTTCGGAGGCCTCTCGCTGCTTCTGATCTGCGCCGCGATCCCCTGGCCCTTCATGGGTGACATCGCACGGCCCTGGTTCCGAGTCTGGTAGGGGCAGGCGGGCCCGGCTCCTTCGTCCGCGCCAGGGGCTGACCTGTCCGCCGTAGCCCGGCGGGCGAAGGTGGAAGCCCCCGGCCTCCATTCGTGGTGGCACGTCCTTCCTTCGGGTACGCTTGGAAGCGGTCATGGCTGTCTGGAGATGGGGGCGCGGCGTGTTGAGCGGGCAGCGGCCGGGGCGCATCGGCCGCTGGTGGCTGGCGCGTCCGCGCGGACTGGCGTGGCTGCTCGGTGGACTGGCGGCCCTCGCCTGGGTGGGCCTGTTCGGCGCGCTCTGGTTCGCGTGGGACATCAGGCAGTCGCTGCCCGACCGGCGGGCGCTGTCGTCTGTCGGCGACATGGCGCAGGCGACGACGCTGTTCGACCGGGGCGATCAGCCCGTGTTCACGATCTTCAAGGAGCAGCGCATCGAGGTGCCGCTCGAGAAGATGTCCGAGAACGTCAGGCGCGCCGTCGTCTCGGTGGAGGACCAGCGCTTCTACTCGCACAACGGCATCGACGTGGTCCGCATTGCCGCGGCGGTCCTCGCCAACGCGCGATCGGGTACGCGCGGACAGGGCGGCAGCACCATCACGCAGCAGCTCGCGCGGATGAGCTTCCTCCACAGGAAGAAGACCTACACGCGCAAGATCAAGGAAGCCTTCGCCGCGCTGCTCATCGAGCGCACCTACACGAAGGACGAGATCCTCGCGCTGTATCTCAACAAGGCGTATTTCGGCGACGGGTACCACGGAGTGGAGGCGGCGTCGCTCGGCTTCTTCGGCAAGCACGCGAGCGAGCTCGACGTGCCGGAAGCCGCGCTCGTCGCGGGCCTCATCCAGTTACCGTCCGCTTACGCACCGACGATCAACATGGAGCGTGCGGTCGCGCGGCGCAACATCGTGCTGCACACGATGCTCGACTCGGGCGCGATCGACCGCGCGACGTACGACACGGCGCGCCGCGCGCGCGTGCGACTCGCGAACGCGTTGCGGCGCGACGAACCGTTCGGCCTGTACTTCAAGGAGCAGGTACGTCGGGAGCTCGTCGATCGCTTCGGCTGGCAGCGCGTGTCGGAGGGCGGCCTCAAGGTCTACACCACCATCGAGCCAGAGCTCCAGCGGCAGGCCGAAGCCATCGTCGAGCGCCGGCTCTCCGAGATCGAGAAGCGGCGCGGCTACAAGCATCCGGTGCGCGCGACGATGACGATCGAGGAGGACATCGCGCCTGGCTACCTGCAGGCGGCGGTCGTGGTCATCGACCCGGCGACTGGCGCCGTGCGTGCGCAGGTCGGTGGGCGCAACTTCCGTGAGAGCCGCTTCAACAGGGCGGTGCAGGCGCGCCGGCAGTCGGGCTCCGCGTTCAAGCCGATCGTGTATGCGACGGCGATCGAGCAGGGGCAGTCGCCGGGTTCGGTGGTGAGCAACCTGAACGATCCGATCAACACGCCGTCGGGGGCCTACGTGCCCGAAGACGAGCACTCGAGCGCGGGGAGCATGACGCTGCGGACGGCGCTGCGCACGTCGAGCAATCGCGCTGCCGTGCAGTTGCTGCGAACGGTGGGCATTGCCGAAGCGGTGGACACGGCGCAGGCGCTGTCGCTCGGTCGCATGCCTGCCGTACCGTCGATGGCGCTCGGCGCGGGAGAGGTGACGCTGCAGGCGCTCACGGCGGCGTACGGGGCGTTCGCGTCGGCGGGCGTGCTGCGCCAGCCGTATCTCGTGCGCCGCGTGGAGGATCAGGACGGCAACGTCCTCTACGCGACGGAGGCAAGGGAAACGCGCGTGTTCTCGGAGGAGACGGCCTTCCTCGTGACGAGCATGCTGGCCGACGTGATCAACGCGGGCACGGCGTGGCGCGCGCGTGCGGATGGGTTCCGCCTGCCCGCCGCCGGCAAGACGGGCACCACGAACGACTACCACGACGTGTGGTTCGTCGGGTACACGCCGACGACGGTGACAGGTGTGTGGCTGGGGTTCGACCAGCCGCAGGAAATCATCGCCAACGGCTACGCGGGCGAACTGGCGGTGCCGGTGTGGGCGAGCGTGATGGCGGTGGCCACACGGGGCAATGCACCGGAACCGTTCAAGCGTCCGAGCGGCGTGACGGGTGTGGAGATCTGCCGCGTCACGGGCAAGCGGGCGGCAGCGGGCTGTGCGCACGTGCCTGTCGAGGGACCTGATGGTACGGTCGAGGTCCGCTCGATGGCCTACGTCGAGTACTTCCGCAGGGGGACCGAGCCGCAGGACATGTGTACGGAGCACGAAGGGCCGGGTTTCTTCGAGCGGCTGGCCGGCGTCTTCGGCAAGGACAACAGCCTCAAGCCCGTCAGCGCCGAGCAGGCGGGCCTGCCGGGCGTGAGCATCCCCCGCGACGTGCCTGCCCCACCTGTCGCCGCGCGTGACGAGGACGCCCAGCGCGCGAAGGCGGCGCAGGCCGAACCGAACCGCGACGAGGCCGACAAGGGCCGCGTCGCGGCTGGTGACAAGGAACCCGAGAAGAAGCGCGGCTTCTGGGGTCGCGTGTTCGGCCGGCGGGACAAGAAGCCATGATCCTTGCCGACATCCTCGGGCACGGGCAGCCGCGGGCGCTGCTGTTGCGCGCGGTGGTGGCGCGTAGCGTGCCGCAGACGCTGTTGTTCGACGGTCCGGACGGTGTGGGCAAGCGGACGACGGCGCTGGCTCTGGCGTCGGCGATCAACTGCGCGCAGCCGGCCATCGACGGCGATGCCTGCGGGAGCTGCTCCTCCTGCCGTCGCATCGCGCGCGCGCAGCATCCAGACATCGTGACGCTCGTGCCCAACGAGAAGGGCACCATCACCGTCGAGATGGCGCGCGACGTGGTGGGACAGGCCAGCTATCGCCCGTTCGAGGCGCGACGACGCGTGGTGATCGTCGATGCGGCAGACACGCTGCAGCCGTCGGCCCAGAACGCCCTGCTCAAGACGCTCGAGGAGCCGCCGCCCTCGTCGATGTTCATCCTCGTGACGTCGCGGCCCGACTCGCTGCTCGAGACCGTGCGATCGCGCTGTCCGCGCGTGCGCTTCGGGCGTCTGGGGCCGTCCGACCTCGCGGACGTGCTCGTCAGACACTGCGGCGTCAAGCGCGCCGATGCCGCCGGGCTTGCGGCGATGGGGGATGGCAGCGTGGCCCGCGCGCTGGCGCAGGACACCGGCGAGCTCGTCGAGGCGCGCGACGCCGCGCTCGCGTTGCTCCAGGGCGTGGCGAGCCGGCCGCCCGTGGCGGCGCGCCTGTCGCTTGCGGCGCAGCTCGTGAAGCTGCCGAAGAAGCGCGGCACGGGATCCGATCGCGAGGTGCTGGCGCGCCGGCTCGAAGCGCTGTCGCTCCTCGTGCGCGACATTGGCGTCGTCGCCTCGGGCGACGACGGCGACTCCACGCTCGCGAACCCGGATCTGCGTCGCGACCTCGCCGGCCTCTCGCGTCACTTCGACGATGCGCGCGTGCTCGGTGCCTTCACGGCCGTCGAGCAGGCGCGCCGATCGCTCGATCGCTACCAGTCGGCCAAGGTGGTCGCCGATTGGGTGGCCTGCGAGATGTAAGCGATGGGTGATGCGACTGTGCCGCCGATCGTACCGACCGCCAGCGTGCGTTTCGTGCCCGCAGGCCGGCGGCGCTCGTTTCTGCTGCCACACCTGACGCTCGACGGCGCCCTCGCCCCTGGCGACACCGTCGTGGTCGACGATGGCGAGCGGCTGGCCGTGGGGACCGTCATGCTCGAAGCGGCTGACGTTGCCGCGCGCCGTGGGGCGCACGTCACCGCTGACGCGCGCACGCGCGTGATCCGCCGCACGACGGCCGACGACACCACACGGCGGCTCCAGCAGCAACTCGTGGAAGACAAGGCGTTCGCGTTCTGCCAGCTGCGAGTGCGCGAGCGGGCGCTCGACATGAAGCTCGCGCGCGTGGAGCACGCGTTCGACGGCTCGCGCCTGCTGTTCTCGTACACGGCGGAACAGCGCGTGGACTTCCGTGAGCTCGTGCGCGACCTGGCCGCGGCGTTCCACATGCGGATCGAGATGCGGCAGATCGGCGTGCGCGATCAGGCGAAGCTGCTCGGCGGCTACGGGCCGTGCGGGCGCCCGCTGTGCTGCACCACCTGGCTCACGTCGTTCGAAGCCGTGTCGATCAAGATGGCCAAGCAGCAGGGCCTGAGCCTGAGTCCGTCGCGCCTGGCGGGTGTGTGCGGCAGGCTCAAGTGCTGCCTGCGCTACGAACTGCCCAACGCGAAGGGCGAACGGCACGCCGGCTGCGCGCAGGAAGGGTCGTGTACCAACGGCTGCGCGGGCGACGGAGCGTGCGGATCGGAGGGATGTTCGTGCGGGAAATGAGCAGGGCGCGACGCGGGGCGGAACCGCTGCCGCGCGTGGCCGTCACGGTGGGCGACCCGGCGGGCATCGGACCGGAAGTCGCCATCGTCGCCGCGGCGTCGCGCGAAGTGCGGGCCGTCTGCGAGCCGGTGCTGTACGGGCCGCATTCGCCGGAGGCGCTGGACGCGTTCCCCGCCGGTACCGTCAGCGCCGTGGCAGGCAGGGCGGCCTACGACGCCATCGTCGCCGCCGTCGCCGACGCGCAGTCCGGCCACGTCGACGCGATCGCCACGGGGCCGATCCACAAGGAGGCGTTCGCCGCGTGCGGACTGCCCTGGAAGGGCCACACGGAACTGCTCGGCCATCTCACCGGCAGCCGGCAGGTGGCGATGATGTTCCACTCGGATCCGCTGCGTGTCGTGCTGGCCACGGTTCACGTGCCGATCGCGGACGTCCCGCGCCTCCTCACGCAGCCGCTCGTGGAGGACATCATCGAGCTCACCGCGCGCAGCCTGCCCGACTTCGGCTACCAGTCGCCGCGCATCGGATTGGCCGGGCTGAATCCTCACGCCGGCGAGCACGGGCTGATGGGGAGCGAAGACGATACGGTGCTGCGACCGGCGGTGGACGCGTGCCGCGCGCGTGGCATCGACGTGCAAGGCCCGCTGCCCGGCGACACCGTGTTCCTCCAGGCGGTGCGCGGCGCGTTCGACGTGGTCGTCGCCTGCTACCATGACCAGGGGCTGATCCCCGTCAAGCTGCTCGCGTTCGGGCAGTCGGTGAACGTGACGCTCGGGCTGCCGATCATCAGGACGTCGGTCGATCACGGGACGGCGTTCGACATCGCGCGGCAGGGCACCGCCGACGCGTCGAGCATGGTGAGCGCCATCGTGCTTGCCGCGCGGATGGCCGCGAGCCGACGCGCGACGCGAGACGCCTGACGCTCCCGTACTCATGGCACTGCACCAGACGTCCACGCCGAAGTCCGCGCCGCCGAAGGCGGCCGAGAAGACGCCACGCCTGTTGGCCGACAACAGGAAGGCCGGCTTCGACTACGAGTACCTCGAACGCTACGAGGCGGGCGTGGTGTTGCTCGGCACGGAAGTGAAGGCGATTCGCGAGGGGCGCATCAACCTGCGCGACAGTTACGCGCGCGTCGAGGGCAGCGAGGTGTGGGTCTACAACATCCACATCAGCCCGTACAGCCATCGCGGGTACGCGGAGCACGAGGCGCTCCGCAAGCGGAAGCTGCTGCTCAACAGGAGCGAGATCCGGAAGTTGATCGGTCGAACGGTGGAGAAGGGGCTCACCCTCGTCCCCACGAAGATGTACCTGAAGAACGGCCGCGTGAAGATCGACATCGCGCTCGCGCGCGGCAAGAAGGCGTTCGACAAGCGTGAGTCGATCAAGCGCCGCGAGACGGACCGCGAAACGCGCGCCGCCCTGAAGAGCAGCGCCACGCGCCGCTGACCTGCCAGGGCCGGGCTCGGAGCGCCAGCCCTACCGACTGCGGCGATAGGCAGGGTCGGCCCTCCGGACCAGACCCGTCACGTCGCCGTTGCCGCGAGCAGGACCTGTTCGTAGGCCGGCAGGATCCGATCCCACGTGAACGCGTCTGCGTGTCTGGCGTAGCTCGAGGCGCGCATCGCATCGAGTGCTGCCTCGTCGTCCAGCAGCGTGTCGAGTGCGGCGCGGCAGGCGCGCTCATCGGTGAAATAGCTCGAGTCCGGCCCCGCGACCCAGCGGTTGAACGGGTTGTCGTGCGCGAGGACGGGCGAGCCTGCGCCGAGTGCTTCGACGAGCGACGGATTCGTGCCGCCCACCGTATGGCCGTGGATGTACAGCCGCGCGTGGAATCGCAGGGCCTGCACCTGCACGGGATCGTAGAGCGCGCCCGGGAAGAGCACTTCCGTGCCGGCCGCCGCACGCACGGCGGCATGGTAGGGATGCGCCGCGTCGTACGCGCCAAGGACGACGAGCGGACGGCCGCGCGGAACGGTTGACCACGCGCGCACGATCTCGAGGACGGAGTTCTCGGGTTCGGGTCGTGCGATGACGAGCCCGTATTCCCGCGGTTGGAGTCCGAGGGTGGCGAGCGGGTCCGTCGGCGCACTCTCCACGCGCTCGGCGCCATACGGCACCATCGTCGTCCGCCGTGCGGCGCCCCGGCGCGCGAGCATCGCGGCGATCTCCGGGTGGTCGGCGATGAGGTGCGTGGCCATGAATCCGGCGATCCAGCTGTTCATCCAGAACCATGCGCGCACCGGCGGCGACCACTTCCCGCGCCGCCACTCGATCCCGTCCATGTTGACCACGTGACGCCGCGCGCGCAGGCGATACCACGGGAAGAGCACGGCG